>PUNG01000037.1 GCA_003551675.1 Thermoplasmata archaeon | reverse complement strand
TTTACTCTTATATTCGAGTTCATCTTTTTTTGCCATTTTTCAAAAAATTCAAAAGAAAAAATTATTTACTGGCTTCACAAAAAATTTACACAAAAGAGATGAGAATAAAAAATAAATGATAGTCATATATTTACATCCTAGATCTATTTTGTCTGACGAAATTATTTGTTCATAAAATTTTCGGTCCTCTTTATCAGTACTAGCCAAGGGCTTCAAAAAAAGTGTATGTCTGTATATAGGAACCTATATATACGTCAGACAACAAACGGTCGGTGATAAGCGGCTCTTTCATGGTAAGCCGACGAAAAATTTAATTTATAAGTAGATGATTCCCCCGTAGGAATCAGGAGGACGCACGATGGACAAATCCCCCATAGTCGATTCATTGAGAGAATTGTGCACGGGCCACATGGTCGAGATAGCTTGTCTTATAAATAAAAACGGCGATGTAGAAGCAAGTGTAGGTAGTATAGAGCCACTACAGTTGGAAACCTTCGGCATAATGGCCGCCACCATATTCGGAGCGGCTTCCACCGCAAACGACCAGCTCAAAAAGAACAAACCCAACAAGATCATCGTGGACTCGCCGGATGGAGATACTGTGATCAGAGGTTTGGGTAAAAAGTACTTGTTGGTTGTGAGGACCAAAAAAGATAAAGATCTAGATGAGCTCTACCAAGATCTCAACAGAACCGCTGCATCCATCATGCGTCGACTAGATTAGAATCTAAAAGTATACTAACGTTTTACATTCATTTAAAATATGTAGGTGTTTATGTATGGTAGATATAAAGGCTCCGAGAGGTACGGAATTGAACTGTAAAGGATGGAAACAAGAGGCGATGCTGAGGCAGCTCAAAAACAATCTTGAAAATGCCGAAGATCCCGATAACCTTATAGTGTACGGAGGCTCGGGTAAAGCTGCAAGGAACTGGGATGCTTACGAACGGATAGTGGGATCATTAAAGGAACTGGAAGATGACGAAACACTACTGGTTCAAAGCGGTAAACCCGTGGGTATCTTTAAAACTTTCAAAAGAGCGCCAAGGGTTATAATCGCCAATTCAAACCTGGTACCAAAATGGTCGACCTGGGAAAAATTTTACGAGCTCGAAGATCTCGGTCTTATGATGTACGGTCAGATGACCGCGGGGAGCTGGTGTTATATAGGTACTCAGGGTATAATCCAGGGGACCTACGAAACCTTTGCAGCCGCCGCTAGGAAACACTTCGACGGAACTTTAGAGGGTAAGCTGTGCGTGAGCGGAGGACTCGGCGGCATGGGTGGTGCCCAACCGTTGTCCATAAAGATGAACGGCGGCGTAGCTATAGTTATAGAGATCGATCCTAAAAGGGCCGAAAGAAGATTGAACGCGGGTTACTGCGACATTGTGGTGGAAGATCTAGACCAGGCGCTGGAGATGGCCCGAGAGGCAAAAAAGGAAAAGGACGCTCTAGCCATCGGCCTGATAGGGAACACCGCTGAGGTCTTACCCGAGATGTTAGAAAGGGATGTGATCCCGGATATGGTCACAGATCAAACCAGTGCCCACGACGCCATGTCCTATTTTCCAAAAGGTATGACATTCGAGGAAGCCCTCGACCTGAAGGAGAGCGATCCCAAGGAGTATGAAAAGAAGAGCATGGAATCCATGAAGATACACTGTAAAACCATGGTCAAGATGCAGGAAAAAGGAGCTATAGCATTCGATTACGGTAACAACTTAAGAGGACAAGCTTACGAAGCCGGATTCGAAGAAGCCTTCGCTTATCCTGGGTTCGTACCGGCTTACATAAGGCCCATGTTCTGCCAGGGACGGGGCCCCTTCCGGTGGATGGCTTTATCCGGAGACCCGGAAGACATACTCAAGACCGACGAAGTGGTGAAGGAATTGTTCTCGGACAACGAACAGCTGGTGAACTGGATAGACCTCGCCCAGGAACATCTGCCCTGGGAAGGCTTACCCGCTAGGGTCTGCTGGCTGGGATACGGAGAGAGGCACAGATTCGCCAAAAAGATCAACAAGATGGTGAAGAGTGGAGAACTCAAAGCTCCGATATCCATAACCCGAGACCATCTAGATGCGGGCAGTGTCGCCAGCCCTAACAGAGAAACGGAAAGCATGAAAGACGGGAGCGACGCAGTAGCGGACTGGCCCCTGTTAAATGCCATGTTGAATATAAGCGCCGGAGCTGACAGCGTATCTATACACAACGGCGGCGGAGTCGGTATAGGTTTTTCGACCCATGCAGGGATGGTGGTCGTAGCGGATGGCACGAAGGAAGCAGAGGAGAACATAGAAAGGGTATTCAAAACGGACCCGGGTATGGGAGTGGTAAGACACGCAGACGCCGGTTACGAGAAGGCGATAAACTTTGCCAAGGAGAACGACGTAAATATACCCATGATCAAGGAAGAAGAGAGATGATATCGTTTGACCAAAGACCTTGAAATAGATGAAGTAAAAAAGTCGGACCGGGAAGAGGTAGAAGCACTCTGCCAAGGTATCTGGGACGGACACGACTACATACCAGAGTTATTCGACGCATGGGTCGAAGAAGGAGGTTTTATCTGCGGTAGAGTAGACGATGAGATCGTCGCTCTAGCTAAACACACGTGGCACGACCATGACGTACTGTGGTTGGAGGGTCTTAGAGTGCATCCGGAAAAACAGGGAAAGGGTTACGGCAGAAAGATGATAGAAAAACGCATGGACTACATCCAAGACCTAAATTATGAAGTCGCTAGATTTTTAACGTCAGGCGATAGAAGACCCGTGAGAAAAATAGCGGAGGAGATGGGTTTCGAATTAAAAAAAGAATTCCAGCGTATGTGTTTGAACGAGGAAGAGCTCGGCGTTATGGAACCGCCTTCGGAAGAGGAGATAAGCGGGGTAGAGCAGGAAGAAAAAGTCGAAGAGGTCTTGGAATTCGTTTTTTCTTCACCCGTATTCAAAGATCATGAAGGTCTGTATGTAGAAGGTTGGACCGCCTACGATATGAAAGAGGAGCTGATCCGTGATAGGATAGAAAGGGGACACTGTTTTTCCGTGCGAAACCCCGAGATCAAGGCTCTGATGTTCCGCTACGTTGACGAGATATATGGGAGTGTGAGCATAGCGTTCATCGCTGGAGGAAAAGAAGAGATGAAAAAATTGTTGAACCACGGCTTGAAAGAAGCCATAGAGGACCGGCGAAGTATATATCGTGTCAAAACGGCATCGAAGAAGGTGATGGAAGCTGCGCAGGATGTGGGGCTGAAGTACTCGGATCATGGTACTTCCGTTGTGTATGAAAAGAAAGTCGACGGATGAATTTTCAAGATATGGAGGCTAGGTATGAAAAAAGGAGTTGAGATCATATCTTTCGACATGGACGGTACCTTGATACCCAAGGAATTCGCAGATCATTTTTGGTTGGAAAAGCTTCCCGAGCTTTACTCAAAAAAGCACGGCCTATCCAAAGAAAAAGCCTCTGATATATTGATGGAACATTACGATGAGATAGGAAAAAACGATGTGAGGTGGTACCAGCCTGAATACTGGTTTTCGAGGTACGATCTCAACGAAGATCCTGAAGAAGTTTTACAAGAGGTCAGGGATCACTACGACCTGTATGACGATGCGAAAGAAGCCATGAAAAAACTCCACAAAGAATACAAGTTGATAGTGATCTCCAACGGGATCAAGATGTTCATAGAAACAGGTTTAGGCGATCACAAAAAATACTTTTCATCTTTGTACTCCTCGGTTTCAGATTTTCAGATGAGTAACAAAAAACCTTCACTCTACTTAAAGATATGTCGGCAGCTCCATGTAGAACCTGGTAAAGTCGTCCATATAGGAGATAGTCTACATAACGACTATGAACCCGCTGTACAAGCCGGTTTGACTTCTTATCTACTGGATAGGAACGGAAAAAGAAGTGAGATCTCGAGTGGAACGGAGGGTGTGACCGACCTCTTGCAGATCATCGATTTATTTTAGTCAAATCGAGGGAACTCAATCGAATCTCAACGCTTCCGCCGGCGAGACTTTACTAGCTTTGTGTGCGCTGGGTATCGCGGTGAACAGCATGGCAAAGTAGGCGATCACGCATATACTGATTATGGGCCACCAAGGTATGTGGAACTCCCATCCCATGGGTTTGAACCCGTCGTACCACAATAACCACCCAACCGCTATACCGAGCAGCGTACCTAAAATTATACCTGTTATGGTAACGAATGAGTTCTCTATGATGAAGACGTATTTGATCATCCGTCTCTTGAAACCTATCGCTCTCATCATCCCTATCTCCAAACGTCTTTCGTGTACCGCTCTCAAACTGACTATACCCAAACCGGCTATACCTACGATCAGACCCAACCCCATGTATCCGCTGAAAAGGTCAAAGAACATGAACTGGGCGCTCATCATCTCTCTGAATATCGTATCTATAACGATGGGTTGGAAGCCGTATGGAACTAATTCTCTCTGCATGTCTCTACCGAGTTGGTCCGGATCCACATCTTCGTTCACACTGAAGAAAAAGAGGCTGTTGGATGTGAGGTTGAAATCGGTGCGTACTGTTTCTTTGGACATGAAAAAGCCGTCGATGATCATCTGGTCCATGAATCCCACGACCATTTTTTCACTGGATCGACCGTCCTTATCGATGAAAGTGATGGTGGACCCTAGTTCTATTCTTTCGTCCATGGGCATTCCGAAATCACCTGGGTCGTTGGTGATCGTGAGCGAAGGGTCGGACATCACGGCTTCCCAGACCTCTGCCTGCGAACCGTATTCATCCATGTAGTCAGAAAAAGCAAATGTACTGTTATCTACAAAGTTGGAGTCCACCCCAATCACGGACCTTCTCCGCATATCTCCCTGCTCTGTTAACGATGGGACCATACCTCTGAAAGCTGAATCTATCTTGTTAAAATCATTTATATCTAGATTTTCGTTCGTCTCTATCTCTCCGTATATGTCATCTATCGGCCTATCTTGATCACTAATACCCAATATCTCATATCCTCCAGACTGTTCTTCGATCATCCTGTCTATGTTAGCGTTGAATACCCCCACGATCATACTCATCACGATTATCGCGAAGATTATCAGGGCGAAGATAAACATGGTCATACCCGTCCTGAATTTCTCTTTCAACGGGTGAGATATGGCGGACAGCACCACCGCTTTGGATCCCCTTCCCGAACCTGAAAATTTTTCCATGGCACCTGTGATCATGGATCCGTTGAGCATGATTATCATGATCCCTGCGGTGACCACGAATAGACCTGAAAGTATGAACATCTCGATATCCGCAGAATATCCTTCGAAGGGATCTAGTAACTCAAGAGGTACCAGCCACCATATCAAGAGAAAAATACCCACCACAGTATAGGCCGCTCTATCTCCCACCCACCTTCTAACCACGGTTCCTATACCTATTATTATCAGTGAAATACCGGTGACCGGCAGCCATAACTGCTGAGAGCTCATACCCGCAAAAGTCAACAGGGCTCCAAGGATCAATCCTCCGATAGCCAGATAGAATAATTTTCTACTCTTTTTGGAGACCGGCGGCTCTGGTATGTCCCTTATGGCTCTTACTATATTCAATTTAGATATACGGGTGACGGAAAAAAGGATCGTAGTCATGGTTAATAAAAATCCGATACAAAAGGCCAGTAAAAGACTTTCATAGGAGAAAGTGACCTCGGCCTCAAAAGTGGTAAATATATCCTTTAAGAAGAAAAATATGGCATATGTGATCCCGATCCCTACGAAGGCTCCCACCATGGAAGAACCGGCGGCATAGAAAACGCCTTCATAAGAGAATACACGCCTAAGATGCGATCTTTTCATACCTATAGCTCTGCTCATCCCCATCTCGGATTTTCTTTCTTCTCCCAACATGACAAAGATGTTGATGGTCAGGATCACAGCCGCTATTATGACGAAGGCACCGAATATGAAGAATGTATCTGTGAAAGCGGACATCTGCTGCTTGAAATCCTCCATCACCTGGTTTTTATTTTCTCTCACTTCCAAAACTCCGTAATCTTCCTTCAAGATCTCCTCTATATCGGCAGCTATCTGATCGCTGTATTCCGCCCCCTCTCTTATACCTCCCGTGGACGTCACCCTTATGTAATTGATCTGTTCCGGAAGGGCTAAAGCAGATTGTCCGTCCTGCAGTGACATTATGACCTTTCTGTCCCCGCGGAAGGCCGCTCTTCCCTCGTTTTCTATGACCTCTCTTATAGTGTAGTTTTGCCCCATGGGGAAGCCTCTAGTGAACAATGTCAACCGGTCTCCTTTCTCCGCTTCTATATCTTCTGCTAATCGCTCGTCGATGAATATCTCACCTTGATCCAATCCCGGTTCAAAGCTCTTCCCTCCTCGGTAAAAGGGTCCGAATCCTTCTCCCTCGTCCAGGTCCGTACCTATCAGTATAGAATCTGAACGTGATAATCGCGAGTTGGGATTGTAGATGGAAGTTCTGCCGTGCACTTCACCCAGTATATCTTCTACATGGTCAACATCTTCTATATCCGACCTCAAACTAAGATAAGTTTCATATGATATGGGAACAAAATCACCCATCTCTGTTGTATTGTAAATGGTCACGTCGGTGTGCTGCCATTCATCGTATATTTCACTCTCTACCATGTTATCCATGGTATCTCCGACTCCGAAAGAAGAAGAGATTATCGCCGTGGCTATCATCAAGCCGAGTATCACGATAACTGTGTTCGTTTTTCTGCGGAAGATATTTCTGAAACCCATCCTGAAGAGAACTCTGTACCGGAGAGCGTCGACTGTCACGATAGCTATTATGATTGCTATGATAAAGAGAAGGATCAAGATCATCTTACTCGGTCTCCATTCTTGTGGTCCTTCTTGATGACACCGCTCTCCATGTGAAGTGTCCTTCCTGCTCTCTCCGCGACCCTGTCTTCGTGGGTGACCAAGACCATAGTATGGCCGTTCTTTTCATTCAACTTGCATAATATATCCATGATCTTATCCGAACTCTTCGTATCCAGATCGCCCGTTGGCTCGTCGGCCCAGATTATGTCGGGTTCGTTTACTATGGCTCTCGCTATTGTAACTCTCTGACGCTCGCCTCCGGAGAGAGACGAAGGTCTGTGATCGTACCTGTGACCCAACCCGACCATGTCAAGAGCTTTCTCTGCCTTCTTTCTTGCCATCTTGTTTTTTCCCGCTAGCAACAGAGGCAGCTCGACGTTTTCTACAGCCGATAAGACCGGTAAAAGGTTGTAAAATTGAAATACGAATCCCATGTTCAAAGCTCTCATCTCGGTCTTTTCGTTATCGGACAGTGAGTTCAGATCTTTTCCATCTAACCAAACCTTACCTTTAGAGATGTCGTCGAGGCCCGATAAACAATTCAGTAGTGTAGTCTTCCCACAGCCCGATGGACCCATGATAGCGACCATCTCTCCCTTCTCTATGGATAGATCTACACCTCGTAAAGCGTGAACTCTGACTTCACCTTCGTAATACTTATGCAGTTTTTTTGCTCCGATAATATGATTAAGCATGATATCATTCTCTTTGATTAGAGAATAAATAGCCTTTAATAAAGTGATGTTCTATCGTGGGAAGAAAAAAATCTGATATGAGAAAAAGTATGTCCTTTTTTTTAACCCAATGATTCAAAAACGGGTTTTTCTACTCCTCAGTAAACAGGTTCCACACCGCTCTCGTCGTAGATACGTCGATATTCCTTTCTCAATTCTCCTGGATACAGGATCCTTTTCTCCTTCATCTCGTGAATCGTCTCTTCAAAAGAGGCATGTTCGTCGACATCCTTCTTTTTTAGATGATCGTATATTATCACTGAGACCACGTGACTCCCTTGGTCGTGTTTGACGAAGTACTCCAGAGGCGAATCGATCACACCTAGTTTTTCTCCGAGGAAGACGTGAGCCCCTTCTGTCAGATGTTCTTCTAGAAACCTCAGAGGTGTATTGTATGAAGACCCTTCCGGCTGTTTTTCGTATGCTTCCTGTATTAGATCGTCTTCCCAGAGAAATTTTGCCAACTCGTCTATCTTATCACGGGAAAAGGGAGGGTGGATCATCTCATGCAGAGCTATCGATATGATATCATCCAAGTCCCACCTAGCATCTGTCAAAAAAGATTGCCCTCTCAACTTGGTTCCGAACGGGGCGGAAAAGTGAGAAAGCTGCAGTGTAACGTGATCGAGAGGAAGATGATATCTCGGACCTAAAAGGCTGTTGATCTCGCTGATCACATGGTATTCAGAGGCTTCGGCACCCAACTCTGAAGATCTTTCATGAAGTTTAGGTTTGCAATTTTCTTTCCAATATGTCAAAAAACCGTTCTCGTGT
This sequence comes from Thermoplasmata archaeon, assembly GCA_003551675.1. GTDB lineage: Archaea > Thermoplasmatota > Thermoplasmata > Halarchaeoplasmatales > Halarchaeoplasmataceae > Natronoplasma > Natronoplasma halalkaliphilum. Next base: position 3,995 of record PUNG01000037.1, on the reverse strand, counting down.
ACATGCTTCGCCATCTCGGCGAGTCGGGGCAGCAATGGCTCTATACCCTCTCTCCATATATCTTCGGTCACCAACTCTTCCTCGACCACATAGTGATCAAATAGGCGGCGACTTTTCTGTTTGTTCTCTAAAACAGTAACTAATTCTTCTATATCGTAACCCTGGTATTCGACAAGATCGAAAGCACTCACCAGGACTATCCTAGGGTCGAAACCTCCTCTCTGCATATCTTGGGCCAACTCAACTAGGTCCGGCCTTCCTTCGATAGCATCCTTAAATTCATCATAACCCTCTTCATGTAGAGATATAAGATCTTCCGATCTACTGAAAAGATTACAAAAACTAGCTAGATCATACTTATAAGAATAGGTTATATTCCACTGGTTTTTTTCTTGACTTTTCATCTGTATCCTCTAACATATTGCTTAGGTCGCTTCACCCTCCTAAGAGGCCCTCCCTCCCCTTGGAGTTATAGCTATGACACCTCAACCATATAAACGTATGTTCCATATATCAAAGAAGATAAGACGTGTTATAACGCTGCGGTGTGTCCTCTTTTTCAAGGTGTATATTCAAAAAAGGGACTATCCCGCCTTTCTCTCCAACAGCTCTTCCCTCCAAGTATCGAAATATTCTATGTCGTAGAACATCCTGGTTTTGATGAACTCCACATATTCAGTTTTTTGGATAGTGCTCCTTATACTGTGCATCTTGTTCAGGTTCGGAGCCCATGTATCGATCAAAAATTTATCGGGATCATTACTAGCTTTTTTTGTATCGAAGACGTGTGGATGATACTTTTTCTTAGCATGAGAGAGGATCTTATCTCTTTTCTCGCTTTTAGTCACCAGGCCGTGCAGTATACCTATGAAGTCGTTGGAATGGATGGGATACCATCTGATAGTGTAGTCCAATGCATTGTTCTCCTCCATCTTTTTAACCCTCCTTCGGACAGTTTTCGTGGATAGTTCAAGCTCGTCCGCCACGTCCGAAAATGATCTTCTAGAGTCATCTTTCAGTGAATGTATGATCCGATAGTCGTCGGTGGTTAATTTTACCTCTTGGTTATGAGTTCTGCGAAATGAAGCGGGCAAGAAAACTTGGGGACGGTCTATACCTGAAATCTTGGGTACGGACTCAACATATCCACTCATATCAGACATATCTTGTAAAAGTCCATGTACGTAAAGATAATCGTCGCTGGTAGATACCAATTTGAAGGTGTTGTCGTCGTTGGCTAGCTCATCTTTGATCTCATCAAGCTCGTCGAACCGTGATGGACCGTGCACCAGTATCTTTAAACATCCTGGGAGAGCTCCTTCCCCCAAGGATGTAACGAACCCCTGGATTATGCCCCTCTCCTTCAGATTGTTGATCCTGCTGTGGACCGCGTTCACCGATAGTTCTACTTCGTCCGCTAGATCTCGATAAACGGTCCGTGAATTTTCAAGCAGCAGAAGACAAAGCTTGAGGCCGATCTCGTCCATCGTTATTTGAACGGTCACGTGAGTTAAAAATTTTATGCCCTACTCGCCTCATCCATAGAGTAACTGTTCTAATATCTTTTTCAGTTCCTTATATTCATGTTCAACTTTTTCCTCTTCGATATTTTTCTCACAGACCACGGAGTTGTCTTTCTCACTGGTGAGGTGGTAATCGGATCCTTTCAATCTTTCAAGCAGAGCCAATCTTCTCTTTTGTTTTTCTATGTCGAGCTCGTCACCCACATCACCAAAAGAAACCACGACCTCTATAAAAAATAAAGGGCTTTTGGTCTCATCCGTCCTGACACCGACCCCTAATTTATAGTTCGACTCACGATCTAGGGTCATGTATGATTCTCTCAATTCATCGGACATCGCCTTTTCTTTCAATTTTTCCGTTTCTATCTCATGGTTCATGCTCACTCGATACAAGTAAGAGTGCTCCCACTATTTGAAGTGATGTTCTCTATCAGTGGCAAAAAAGAGAACTTATGGTCGTCCGTACGTAATTTTTTTAAGATGCTCGTTCAAATTCCGGACAGTAGACCTCTATCATCCTTCAAGTCTCTCTTCTACTATCTCCAAGACCCTTTCTTTTTTCTCCTCGTACTCCTCTTTCAAGCGCTCACACCTGTCCAGCATCTCCTCCACGAATTCCTCGTCATCTATATCTTCAAGATTTATCTTGACATTGGCTATCCCTCCGATCACTCCGGAGTAGGCCATCTGTGCACTGACAAGGGCATCGCTGGCCGCGCCCTTCTTACCGTACTGCGCCGCCTTCTCCGCCAGATCTATCACTTCTGCGGATTTTTTAGCTGTCTCCAAGGGAACTTCCACCGCATGCTTCAACCCCTTTTCCATGGCTTCCTTTCTTTTTCTTCGCTCTTCTTCCGTGGATCTAGGCATACGTTTTGCTTCCATGTAGTCGTCGAAGGCCTGGGTGTCTTCGTCCACCGCTTTCAAAAGGTCGTCTTTCAACACTTGAGCCCTCTCCGCCACGGGCATGAGTTTTGGGTCCACATCTTCGGTACCTCTTCCTCCAGTGCTCAGGTTCGAGACCATGGACGACAGAGCGGAACCTATGGATCCAGCCAACGCGGCTATGCTACCACCACCGGGTGTAGAAGAATCCCTTGAGACTTCGTGTACGAACTCGTGGACTTCCATCTTCACCAGAGCATCTTCAGGTATAACGGGGCCGCCGATCACCTTCTCTTTCCGGTCAAAATCAGCTACATCTCTGAGTCCCAACGATTGTATAGCGGTTTCGATGATATCCTCTTGGGGTATCCCGGTGGGAAGTTTCATCTTTTCAAGGTAATACTTTCCACTCCGTTTCAAAGCTTCGTAAGGAACGAGTCCGACTATCTCGCTGCCGGTCACCCTGGCGTCCATCTTTCTAGCTCTATCTCTAGCGAATTCGAACACGTCGTGTATGGAAGTCTCTTTATAATTGGTGAGGTTGACGGAGACCTGGGCTCTTTCGTACTCGTCTACATACCAACCTATGGCCTTACAATGGTCGAATCTTCCCCTCTGTTTTACCGCCTTGCCCTTTAAGTCGTCCACGTCATAGCCGTAATGTTCTTCCAAGAAATCCTTGAGATCGTATCCGTGCTCTTTTTTCGTGTGCTCCCGGACCTCTTCGAACGAACCACCTACGTGATCACATTCGCCGCAGGGATATTCGTTTTCTCCATATCTTACTATCTCGCCCTTCCAATAATGTTGATCGGGACTGCCTTCTCTTTTTGCTCTTCCTCTCTTACGCATCTCTAAGGCTATGTCCCAAGCTATCTTCTTTTTCTTGGTGTTCAGATTGATATTGTAAGCGATCAAGAATTCTCTAGCCCCTATAACGGTGGCTCCTGTCTTTTTTACTCTTTCGTTCCATAGAGCCGGACCGTGATCGGGTTTCCATTCGGGATCGACGAGTTTATCGTCTAAAGCTTCATATTCTCCACTTCTTACCGCCGCTAAGTTCTTCCTCTTCTCCTCTGTAGCGGCCTCTTCGTAAAAGTATACGGGTATATCCAGTTCGTCTCCTACTTTCTCTCCTACCTCTCTGGCTATCTTAACACAATCGTCCATGGTGACTCCTCTGACAGGTACAAAAGGACACACGTCGGTGGCGCCCATCCTTGGATGACTGCCTTCGTGTTTGCTCATATCGATGAGTTCTGAAGCCTTTTTGATGGCCTTGAATGCACTTTCTTTGACGCCTTCGGGCGGCCCCACGAACGTTACCACGGTTCTGTTGGTATCTTCCCCCATATCTACATCCCTGACTTCAACGTCTTCTACGGTTTCGATCTCATCACAGATATCATCTATGACCTCTTTCTTCCGACCTTCTGAAAAGTTGGGCACACATTCAACAAGTTTCATATTATACACCGATTTCAACATCTAGAATATATGATAGATAAAAAGATTTGGGGATGCTATTTTACAAACACATCAAAACGGATCAGAACTTGCTGGATCTAGAGGGTAAAAGATGGTTTT
>PUNG01000099.1 GCA_003551675.1 Thermoplasmata archaeon | reverse complement strand
CCTCCCACATTTTGATAACGTCGTCAAATGGGTCGAGGTCTTTGAATCGTGTGCAAGACATAATATCATCAATTACATTAAGGTATTTTAGACTTTGTAGCATGAGAGGAAACAAAATTAGAAAGGGGCAAACAAACGCTGTTCGTGTACGATCTACGTGCAGTATTTTATCCATTTCGTCACTCAAGCACAGCTCTGCGGACATTAGGTAACTGACGGCGTTCGTGTACGAATTACCTGACGTAGTTCGTAATATTTTGTGTGATAACTGATGGCGTTCGTAATGGTTTTTTTAATGCGTGAGTATGTAAAATAAGTGTGTCTGGGTAATGGTGATAACTGACGTAGTTCGTAATACGAAAGTCAGGGGGTAGGAGAAACGTCGTCGAATGGATCATCATCCTTAAACCTTTTACATGACATGATACCAATAATGAAAATAAAACCATAAAACACTTTGTGGCCTGAAAGGAAACAAAAGAAAATAATATATCAAACGCTGATTGTGTACGATCTACTTCAGTTAACTGATAGTGTTTGTGTATGAACTACCTAACGATGTTCGTAAAAATAATGAGGGGAACAGACGACATTAGTAATGATTTAAGGGGGACTTGGTGAAGGATTTTCATGGTCTAGAAGAGGTAGAAAACAGATGGTTTTGGGATTACGAACAGTGTCTAGTGGATGTGTAGCTATCGTCGTTTTTGAAGCGGTTGAAAACCATAGGATAGTAATATGGCTTAAACTACAAGATTTTATTTGGCCTGATAAGAAACAAAACCAAAAGGATTTTTTATATCTACTTCAATGTATCCCCTATAAAAAAGGGTAAAATATGGGATTTAAGGATTTAAAATTAAAAAATAGCTATTCATCAGATAACTCTGATGTTTTGGAAGAGTTTTATATACCTGTACTATCAGAATCAATTGAATATAAAAGACTCACTGGGTTTTTTTTCTCAAGTTCCCTAGCTGTTGCAGCTAGGGGTATAATTAATTTGATTGAAAATAATGGAAAAATGAAAATTGTATCAAGTGCTTTTTTGAGTAAAAGAGATATTGAAAGTATAAAGAAAGGTATAGAAGAACCAGAGGATCTTATTAAAGAAAATATGTTGAGAAGCATAGATGAAATAAAAAACGATTTTATAAAGAATCATATCAAAGCTTTAGGATGGTTGGTAGCTAAAAATAAACTTGTGATGAAAGTTGCTATCCTTAAAGATGAAGATGGGATCCCAGTAAGTGCAGAAAAAGTTAGTAATACTGGAATTTTTCATGAGAAAGTAGGTATATTAAAAGATCAAGATGGATACCAGTTATCTTTTAGTGGTTCCATAAATGAAACTGGTTCTGCATGGAGGAATAATATTGAGGAGTTTAAAGTTTTCAGAGAATGGAAACCAAGCGAAAAAAAATATTTTAATTTTGACTATGATAAGTTCGATAAATTTTGGAAAAATAATGCAAAACGTTTGGAAATTATCGATATTCCAAAAGCAATTGAAGACGAATTAATCCGGGTTAAGCCCGATTCTTTTTCAAGGCTTAAAGAAAATCTTTCTAGAAGAATGTCATCGAAAAGTAAAAAGATAGAATTATATGATTATCAGAAGGACGCAGTAAATGCATGGTTAAAAAACAGTATGAAAGGATTATTCGAAATGGCAACTGGTACAGGTAAAACATTTACGGCTTTAGGATGTGCTCAAGTTTATTTAAAAAGATTTGATGAAGGCGTGATTATTATATCATGCCCTTTTGGACATTTAATACAACAATGGGTTGTAGAAATTGAAAAATTTGGTCTTACACATCCGATGATTATATGTGATAGTACTAATCAAGGTTGGAGGGACCAATTAGCAGATTTTCTTACAGATATACAGTTAGAAAACAAAAATAATTTAATTGTGTTAACTACCCATAGGACTTTTTCCTCTGAAGATTTTAGAAGTATTTTTCGACAATTTAAAAGTGATGAGAGAACTCCAGTAATGACAATTATTGATGAAGTTCATGGCATAGGGGCGGAAAAAAGTCAAGAAGGGCTTTTAGAGATTTATGATTACCGCCTTGGACTCAGTGCAACACCTAAAAGATGGTTCGACGATGAAGGAACCGAAGCCATTTACAATTATTTTAGGGGCAAAGAAAAAACAGTCGTGTTTGAGTTCCCTCTAAAAAAGGCTATTAACGAAATTAACCCGAGAACTAATAAAACCTTTTTAACACCATACAGGTATATACCAAATTTTGTTTCATTGGAAGAAGAGGAATTAGAAAAATATATCTCATTAACTAAATCTATTGTTGCAAAATATAATAAAGCAAATGGAAAAGAAAAGAAGGAGTTACTTGAGAATCTAATATATTTAAGGGCTGATATAATAAAAGATGCAGAACAGAAATATAAAGTTCTAGATGAAATACTAGATCAATTGGGTGAGAAATTAAGCCATACCATCATATATTGTTCCCCTGGTCAATTTGATAGAGTGATGAGAAAATGTAATGAGAGAAATATTATTGCGCATTCCTTTACAATGGAGGAAGGAACAAATCCCAAGAAAGAATATGGCGGAGTTTCTGAAAGACAACATATCTTAGACCAATTTGGAAAAGGGGTTTATCAAGTTCTAGTCGCTATGAAGTGTTTAGATGAAGGTGTTGAT
>PUNG01000149.1 GCA_003551675.1 Thermoplasmata archaeon | reverse complement strand
TTACAAGGTGGGCGTGTGAGTTCCACCATAGGAGAAAACATGATCTTTGGAGGGATAACAACACTCCAGGCACTTGTCATACTGGTCGTGGCTTCATCTTTGGTGATAATCAGCGTGCTCACGAAGTACCCCATGCCTACGGCTTTCACCATAGTCGGTGCGGTCATAGGAAGTGCATTCAGCTTCGGAGGAGAGATAAGATGGAATACCATAAGACTCATCGTAAGTTATTGGGCCCTTATCCCGATCGCCGCCGTTGCATTGGGTTTTGGGATATCGTGGACTTTACAGAAGTATCTACCCAAGGAAGAGAGTAAGAAACCTGTTCGATATCTGACTATTTTCATGGGGCTTTTCGTCGCTTATACCGCAGGAGCGAACTCCGTCGGAAAGGCAGTGGGCCCTTTGGTACCCTTGGGTTACAGCATGATACTGTTGTTGACCATAGGCGGACTATCCATATTGGCCGGCGCATGGATCCTATCTCCAAAGATAATAGATGCCGTATCCTTTGAATACTCGAGTATGGGTCCTAGAAGATCAGTTTCTGCCTTGGGCAGCGCCGCTATTTTAGCACAGATAGGCGTTTTTTTAGGAGTCCCTATTTCATTCGCGCAAGCGATAATAGCTTCCACCATAGGCAGCGGCCTGGTAGTGGGCAGTTCGGGTATAGGAAAAAAGAAGATCGGCGTTACTTCATTAGCTTGGGTTTCGGCCATATTCATAGCCATCGGTTTCGCATTCATATTGGGTAACTTACTCCAATATATTGTTTGATCTTTTGTTTTGGTAAACGGATAGAATACCTTTTCTCTCGTAAAGTATATTAGGTTCGATTTATGTTTTAGATCCAGGATGATATCAGAAATGGAGATCCCTGAGAAAGTGGAGAAAGAACTCAAAAGTAAGGGGGGTTTAGACAGACTTCTCGAAAGGATAAAGGACGAAGATATGGAAAAAAAGAGTAAGTTACACAAGGCCCTTTCCAACAAGCTGAGGCTGAAGATATTAGCCCTTCTAAAACAGCAGGACCTGTGTGTCTGTCTTCTGAAAAGGATGTTGGATATCGAAGACTCGAAACTATCATATCACCTCTCAGTATTAAAGAAAGAAGGACTGATCGAGGGGAAACGAGAAGCTAGTTTCGTCATATATAGGATAACGGAAAAGGGGAATGAACACTCTCCCATATAGACAGTTATCCTCTCAATATCTTTATGATCTGAGCTGTGTCTAAGACCTTACCTTTGGCTTTTATCTCCCCATCGATGGCTAGAGCAGGAGTGGTCATGACCCCTCTCGCACTTATCTCCGTTATATCCTCAACTTTTACTATCTCCGCTTCGACGTCCAGTTTTTTCACAGCTCTCTTTACGTTCTTTTCCAGTTTTCGACATTTTGCACATCCGCTTCCTAAGATCTCTATCTTTTTCATTATTTCATACCTCTTTTTTCGATTTTTTTAAACAACTATGCCATAAACGAATCCCATGGACGTGGAAAATATTATAACGAAACATATGTAAACTAACCAGTGCTTGAGTTTCATCACTTTGAAAAGTACCACCATGTTGGGTAAACTCAAGGAAGGTCCTGCAAGAAGTAGACTCAAAGCAGGAGCTTCTCCCATCACACCCTCTTGGTAGCCAAAAGTCGTCCCTACTATGGGAACTTCGAGGAGGGTCGGCATATATAACAGCGCTCCTACTATCGAACCTAAAAATGAAGATGATAAACTACTCGTCCCTAAATAAGGTCTGAAAGTCTCTGCGGGTATGTAAAACTCTATGATACCAACGATGAAAGTTCCCACTATCAGTATCGGAAATATCATCTTGGTCAGATACCATGTTTCTAAACCCCAATCCTTGACCTCTCTCTTCTTATAATAATATTTGATCACTGTCAATAGTAAAAGTGTCAAAGTAGAGATGATTATCAGTTTGGGTATCCATGCTATAGAACCCGATGCACCTATTATCAATATCGCGACCAACGATCCAAAAAAAACCGACTTGATCAATGATGGTCTTTCAGAGTTTTCTTTTTCGTGTATATCGCCAGAATTTTGATGGCTGATCTCCTCATCGTCGGCTCTGAATATAGAAGACATCAGGAAGGCTATAATGAAAGCCATACCGACAGACGCTAATACTCGAGCTAGGCCTATCTGATAACCTAACTCGGAAGCGGTATAGACGATAGCTAGGATGTTGATAGCAGGACCTGAATACAAAAATGCCGTCGCTGGCCCGACGCCGCTCCCCTTTTTGTAAAGACCGGCAAAGATAGGAAGTATGGTACAACTACATACCGCCAGTATCGCTCCAGATACAGAAGCTAAAGGATACGATATCCTTTTTTTCACATCGGGTCCGAGATACTTGATTATGGCTTCTTTCTTGATGAAAGCGGTTATAGCCCCTGCGATGAAAAATGCAGGAACGAGACAGGTCAAAGTGTGAGAACTGAGGTAATAGAAAACCATGGCTGAACCATTTCTCAAAGCCTCGTATATCGTTTCTAACATGTTCACATATTCCATTTAAAGATAATTTGAAATAGTTATCATGAAGCGCCTTAATAAGCCTTGTGGTTTTGAATATATTTGAAATGGTTCTCCGATCAAAAAAATTAAAAGATTGGATCACAGTACGGACGTTGCCATCTTTTCGAAGACCAAGTCGTATGGTTCTTTTACAGAGGCGATCTCACTTTCTTCGAGACCAAAATTTTTCAACTTTTCTTCGCTAGGTTCTAGAACTTCATCATTTCTCACCCAATCCATGAAATCCAAAAGATCTTCAAGATGTTCTTTGTCCTCTATCATCAACGCAGCTTCTTCAGCTTCATCGGCTATACCCATCTTGTACAGGGCGTTCTTGATCTGCCATTCGGCGGAAGCCCACAAAAGCGTTTCCATCTCCAAAGAGTTTGCCCTGTTGGTACCGTTTTCAAAAGATTCTTCAGCCTTTTGGAAGGCCCATAGAAGGTGTTCTTTTCCTATGACTTTCTCTGTATTCAAGACTTGGATGAAGATATCATTTTCTTTTCTATGGCCTTCGAGTTTTTCCAAAACATGTTTCGCCTTCTTAGGTCCTCTTATCTCCACCCCGACTATGTACACGATCTCAATCCTCCGATATCTTGATCTCGATCTTATCCGTTTTGTTCACTCCCTTCAAAGAGCTTACCATACCCTTTACGGTCCTTTCAACCATCTTTGATGGAAACTCTCCAAGAGGAACCGGTTCGTCGTTAACAAGCATCTGCACCCGCTCTTTTTTCATATCCAATACTTTACAATCATTCACTATCTTGTTGTCTAGATATATCTCCAACGCCATCTCTTGACAGGTTTCGAGACCGCACTTCTGACAGTCCAGACCCGGAAGTTCTCCCAGTATCTTCTTTTTTTCGATCTCTTCTTCGATACTCTCCACAGTATCTTCTTCCGAGCCGAGGGTAGGTATATCTTCGTCTTTCATCCCCTCTATCAAAACTACATCGTATTTTCCTAAAGCGCATATTTTTTCTAACAGATTTTCTAAAGCTAAAGGTCTTTGTAAAAGAAAATCCGTTTCGATAGGAGTGGAAAAAACAACCAGATCAGCACCTGCTCCTGAGTGTTTCCACGTATCTTTACCCTCTTCATCTAGGGTAAAATCTTCTCTCGTATGTTTTATCGTAGCCACCTTATAACCTTTTTCAGACAATGCCTCTACAGTCCTACAGATCCGTTCGGTCTTTCCCGTATCGGAACCCCCGCTGATCCCAAAAACCGCTATCCTACCTAACATGGTCATTCACTTTTTAGATGCAGTTTTTTTTCTACCTTTTCAAAATCGGCCTCCGTGTTAACACATCCTGATTTTACCAACGGTACGCCTTGTATAGGTATACCGTAAACGTGACTCGCCTCGAAGCCCTCAACCAATTCGGAATGACAGGCTACCGCTATGACCGCTCCTGGATCTTTTCTTTTCAGTACATTTTTAGCCATACTGGAACCGGGTACTATGTAAACATCATCATAACCTAACTCTTCAGATTTTGATTTGATCCTCGCTATATCACATGCACCGCAGTTTTCGCACTTATAACCGTACTCACACATCTTCGCTTTGCACTTCTCTATATCCCTCAAACACTGAGGAAGTAATACTATCCTCTCTTCAAAATTTGTCTTGGATACCTTTTCCTCTAACGAAGTATTTTTAAGATCTACGTAGACCCTGTCGTAGGTCTCCTCGTCTAGGTCCATCTTATACAGAAATGATTTTAAAACTCCTTTCTGAGAAAAGTCCAACCCTGAGCTCATGGCCTTGGAGATTATTTCTTTCATCTGCATCTAGAATATCATAAAACCAAAGGTAGATTTAAAATTATTGCAAATACAAAAACTCTGCTCACCGTGTGATTATACGAACGGTATCATTTTCTTTTAAAACATGGTCCATGCCCACCCTCTGCTTGGGAAACTTCGAACTCGGTCCCCATATCCTTGCATACCTGAAACCTTCCACGAAATCGGAGTGTAGTCTTTCACAGACGTCTTTCACCGTGGCACCCCTATTCAAGATCATAGGCTCATCGTCGGCTTTGACTCCTTGGGGTTTTAAGAAAATACGGATGAAGTCCAGTTCTTCAAATATCCTCTTCTTGAGCTTTTCTATACCATCATGGTTCTCGGCGGATATCATCAAGGGGTTTAGATCAGCCTGCTCTTTTCGGATCTTTTCTACCTGCTCTTCGCTGAATAAGTCTATCTTGTTTATGACGGGAAAGGACTTCAAGTAGACCCTATTTTTGCTCAGAAAATCTACCAGATCCTCAGGGGTTATCTCCTCTCGGACCACCACGTCGACGTTCATAAATCCAAACTCCATCAGTATCTCTTTGATAGTTGCTTTGGTGATATCAGGCTGTTCTACAGTACTGTTGACCCTTATACCACCGCTGTCCTTTTCATCTATCCTTATCTCAGGTGGTGAACGATTCAATCTTATACCGTGGCGGCGTAGCTCATCGATAACTTTTGGAAGATCGTGCCTGTAAACATCTCCCACTAGAACGGCTAGATCCACATTTCTTATAACGGACAATATCTCTTTTCCCCTGCCTTTGCCTTCAGACGCACCTTCGACCAGACCTGGAAGATCGAGAAGCTGGATCTTCGCTCCCTTGTACTCCATTATCCCTGGTATCACCTTTAAGGTGGTGAAATGATATCCAGCTACTTCGCTTTCGGCATTGGTGAGTTTGTTGAGCAGAGTGCTTTTACCGACACTAGGTAACCCTACTAATCCCACGGTGGCATCGCCTTCCTTCCTTATATCATAGCCGCCGCCTTCCGCCGTGCTTTCCCCTATCTTCTCCCTCTTCTCTTTCAACTTCGCTATCTTGGCTTTCAGACGGCCTATATGCTGCTCTGTCGATTTGTTGTAAGGAGTAGTTCTGATCTCCTCCTCTATCTTCTTTATCTGCTCGTCGATGTCTTCCGTCATGGCTCACCTTTTTCTATTTGAAAAGAAATACATATGAGATAAAAATCTATTGCTCATCAGCGGTACCTGTACTCGATGTTACAGGCACCTTCCCTGCTCACCATGCAGGGACCAACAGGATCGTTTGGGGTACATTCATCTCCAAATAAAGTACACTCGTTGGACTTCATAACACCTCTGAGCACGGCTCCGCATGAACACCCCTCGGGTTCCTCGAACTCTCTATCCTTCAAAGGCCCTAAGATGTCTGAGAATTTATCCCTAGCATCGTACATACCATATCTTTCTCTCAGCTTCAGCCCGGAATCAGGTATATTTGGGAAACCTCTCCATCTTACATCGGTAGGTTCGAACACTTTTTCCATGAGCTTTTTAGCTTTCACGTTACCCTCTTCTTTCACGACCCTTTTGTATTCGTTCTCCACTTCGCTCCTACCTTCCTGGACCTGTTTTAAGAGCATCCATACCGCTAGTAAAAGATCCAAAGGTTCGAATCCCGCTACCACCTGCGGTATCTTATAACGATCTGAAAGAGATCTATATGGTTCAGTTCCTATGATGGTACTGACGTGCCCGGGTTCTATCAAACCATCTAAATCTATCTCGCCCATATCCATTATCGCCTCCAGAGCCGGTGGTACCACTCGATTACAGGGGAGTATGCTAAAATTGGAAGGAGGTCCATTTTTGATCACGTTGGCCGTAGATGGGATAGTAGTTTCAAATCCCACTGAGATGAATACGACTTCGTCCTTCTCTTTGGCCATCTTCAGAGCATCATCGATGCTGTAAACTATCTTAACGTCGCCTCCTTCGCTTCTGATATCCAAAAGAGTCTTTTCGGACCCGGGAACGTTCAACATGTCCCCAAAGACCGCTACGGTTTTTCCGTTCTCTGCCAGGGTGATCATCTCTTCTATCTCTCTTTGGGTGGTAACGCACACGGGACACCCAGGACCCTGACATATCTCGACTCCGACTTTTTTCAACATAGGGTCCAAGCCGTGTTTGACCAAAGTGTCCTGATGTGTACCGCAGACGTGCATCAGCTTTATCTTTTCGTCTGCATCTTCGATCTTTTTCAGTATTTTTTTGGCTTTTTTTGCATCTCTTAGTTTGAACTGATCAAAATTGGGTTTCATCTCAATCCTCCTTTTCAAACGCGGTGACTCCTACTATCTTCGATTCTTTCCCTTTCGTGACTTCTGGCTTCGTGCCGCACTCGGGACATGAGATGATAGGTATGTTGTAATGGAAGGCGGGATCGTCCGAATAGTTTATACCTCCGGTGTATCCACAATCATCACATCTTACCTCCGCTTTTACCTCGTTGATGTTGAGCTCTGCACCTTCAAGAAGAGTATCTTTGCTCAGGGTTTTGAAGGCGAACTGCAGCTGGTCCTTTCCTAAAAACGTGAGTTCACCTACTTCTATCTTGACTTCCTTTACCCCTTCCATCTTCTTTTTTTGCATCTCCAATTCGTCTAGAAGAGCGGACACCAATTGGCTCATGACCGAGTACTCGTGCATTATGACCATGTCAATCGGGAATCCATATAAATCTTTCCTCATATCGTAAAAACTCCAAAACAATAATTAAATACATGGATATAGAGCCCCATGAAATTGATAGCACATGGTGGAGTGGGAAGCCCACGAGACAAAGACAAAAAAGTAGAGAGAGCGGTGAAGAAGGGCTTTAAAGAAGAGATGTCCGCGTTCCAAGCGGTCATAGCTGTTGTAGAAAGACTAGAAAACGATCCTTCTTTCAACGCAGGAACCGGTTCAAAGTTACGGTTGGACGGTTCTGTACAGATGGACGCCGCAGTGCAGTCCCAAGAAAACGTAGGAGCCGTGGCATGTATAGAACAGATAAAAAATCCCATCCGTGCTGCGGAGATAGTTCATGACTCACCCTATGTTTTGTTGGTGGGGGAACCAGCTACAGATATAGCAGAGAAAAACGATCTGAAAAAAGGTGAATTGATAACGGAAAAAAGAAAAAAAGAACTGGAAGAGAAAAGAGAAAAGTTGAAGGGATCCAAGATGAAGGATATAAAAGATCTTTACGAGAAAAGCCAAGGAGGGACCGTGGGCTGCGTGGCCTATGAAAAAGGCAAAGCTGCAGCGGCGGTATCTACCGGGGGTACTAGCTACTGCATCAGAGGTCGTGTCGGAGACAGTCCTCTGCACGGAGCCGGATTTTATGTGGGGAAAAACGGTGCGGTCGTGGCTACGGGTAAGGGCGAAGAGATAATAAAGCAACTGTCTTCCAAGAAGTGCCACGATCTCATACGAGAGCATGGTATAGAACAAGCCTGTAAGATCACGGTAGATGATTTTCCTGAAGATCATTCATTGGGATTGATCGCCGTAAACGAAGAAAGAACGGCTTCAGCGGACAACAGGGAGATGGCACGTGGCGTGTTGGAATGAAGTCACTACGATACAACAAACAGATTTAAATGTAAGATATACTGTTGAAACCTTAGATGGAATGTGCTTCGAACCTCGAGATGATGTACCGTGAAAGACTTCTACGAAAAACTCATAGAATACCTTGAATACAAAGGTTACGAACCTCTAAAAAGCAGAGAAGGGATCATCCTAGCAGAGAGAAAAGAACAGGATCAGAGTTCAGCATCTGAAGATCATATGGAATTGCTGGAGATCGAAAAGGTCGAGAGGATATCATTGGTGATAGCCGGTGACGTTGTGCACGAAGACGACTTATTGAAGCTGGAAGAATCGGAAGAGCACACGATACTCGTTGTGACCGAGGAACCCTCTAAGGATATCTTGAATTCTATACCAGACCATGTAGAGGTATGGGATAGAGAAAAACTCATAAAGATGTTCGGAGAGATGGTTTTAGAAAAGTCATTTGCAGAAGGTGTGATCGAAGGCGAAGAAGGTATAAAAGGACCGAAAGATGAATTCGTCTTCGATATAGAACACGAAGGAAGGGAAAGGATTCTAGAGATGGTCATAGATTTCAAAGAAGTGTCCAGGTTGGGAGAAAAACTGGTCAAAGGTTTCAAATACACCCTGGAACTCGTACCCCACTATTTTTTTAGTTACAGTATAGATAGAGGAGATAGTACGGAAAAAGGAAAACTCTATCTCAATGCAGTCTCGGGAAGACCGAACTTCTGGGAAAATCACTTCAAAAGTATGCACGAGATGAAAAGGTCGCACATCAAATTGGAACCTAACATCTCCCGTGAAGAAAGTGGTAAAAGGGCTTTGAAATCCATAAAAAATAGATATGGTCAAAGGAAAGAAAAAAGATGGGAAGAGGGGGGCACCACCATCGTTGAAAAGGAATATGAAAAGCCTGCAAACGAGGACATAAAATTCCGTAGGATCGGCATGATCTACGTACCCATGTGGGCCATAGAGGGTACGGATGGCATAGTTGTTATAAACGCGGCGAGAGGAAAGATAGAAAGCGTGATGTGATCACATGACGAACAAAACTATCCCGATTATGATAAATATTATAGGGAGTATGACGGCCGGGACCCAATAAAGAGTAACATCTTTTTCTACGTTATCTCCATCTTTTTTGATTATAGGTTTACCTCTAAAAATTATTTCTTTGTCCGCATAACTTTCAGAAGAGGGTCTTCTCTCGGGTAGCTTTTCAGGTCTTTTTTCTCTTCGACTTTCATGATGATGTTCCCTGGTTTCGACCTCTAAGAATATATCTTCTTTCTCTTCAGGTTTAGGCGGCGGTGGCCTTTCTTCTTTTTGCACCTGGGCATCTATCTTCCCTACTAGAGCCTCGATCTTTCTGATCAGTATCTCCGCTTCTTCTTCTTTTATACCTGCTTCTTTGATATGGGCCCCGGCGGCACCGGTTCTTTTAACTGTCTTGTAACCCCCCTTGTAAAGCTTCTCTCCGGTCATGGAGCCCACCCCGGCTATCATCCGGCAGAACTCCGTGATATCCATGCTCAACAATTCTTCTCGGTTCATCTGGGAGAGGCTTTTTTCTTTTTCTATCTGATCTAAGATACTCTTGGCCCATCCTATACTCCTTTCGTACTTCCCCGATCTGAACAAGGTGTGAATACTTTCTACTTTTTCTTTGTAGAAAGAAACGTCTATGGCGTCGGAGTTATCTTCTATCCTCTCCTCTACGGTGTTCAAGAGTTTTGGAAATCTTTTAGCTCTTTTGATATCTTCTTCTAGGTCTTCAAAAGAGTCAAAAGCTTCTTGCAGGTCCTCTTTGTAAGATCTTACCTCTTCCAAAGACTCGTTCAAAGGTTTCTTTGCCTCTTCTAGTAATTCTAAATTTTCTATTTTCCTCTCCGTTCTTTTCAACCCTATGCTTAGATCATCGAGACAATCTCCGCACATCTCGTCTTTCAACGATAAGGAACCGCACCTCTCACATTCATCCACCAGTTCCTTCACGTTACTCAATATCCTCTCCGCACTCTTTTTTCCTATACCTTGGACTTCCATGAGATCTTCTTTGGACAGTTTTGCTAGATCTTTCACACCCTCTATATTCAAAGTGTTCTTCAATCTTTTTTTAGTAGAACTGCCTATACCTTTGATATCCTCTAAACCTATATCGTCAGAAGCCATGCTGTTTTACGGATTCATGAAGGAGTATTTAAATCATGCCTTGATTTACTATTTCATCCGGCTCTCAATTCGTTTCTCCATATATTATAACGTCGTCGATATACAGTCCCCCGAAGCCGTCAGGATCCTCATAAGGCTCCTGCAAATCATTGGTGACCACTCGGAAACTCAATTTTATGGTCTCTCCTCTGAATCCCGAAAGATCAGTGTTCAAACGCTGCAGGTCCTTGGCTTCGACCCATCCGTTAGCATCGGCATACGGATGCTCTAAAGAATATCCTGAAGCCGCTCTCACCCCTTGATTTATGCATTCCCATGTCCTTCCGTCATCGGTGGTCACTTCGATCCTGAAACCGTTCGGTGGAGCACCACTTTTCTCATTGATGTTGAATCTGAAGTGCGCGCTAAGCACGGCCCTCTTAGCGTTGGTCAAGTCGATGGTAACCGTCGTGAGTCGGTTGTCTACTCCCCTCGGTAAGTGTGCTTCTTGATCTGCATTCCACCACGAATGGGTTCCACTTTTACTTGCAGTGTCGGTCAATTGCCATGTATCCATCATGTTTTCATCTATGTTATGACTCGAGTCACCTTTTCTGGTAGCCGTTATGCCTACATCGTCTATGAGCCATCCTCCAGGTCTATTGGAACCGCCGAACTGCTTGTAGTAGAATCTTACCCTTACTCGATCTCTCCACTCGTTAGGTACCTCTGATCTATCGAGATGGTTCACTATGTTCAACCTAACGTGATCCCATCCCATGGTTCCCTGAGCGCTCTTTCCGTTCCAGGCCCAAACGATCTCGTCCCCTTCTTCATACAGTAGGTTACCCGTATAGGGTCCGACAACAGGATGAGCTTGCTCCCAAACATAGTGTTGTAAGTCTTCGTCATGATATCCGATCTCGATAAATGCTCCATTTCTCCCTTGGATTATCTGATATCGGTGCCAGAATGTCAGGCTTGCAGACGACATCTCAGTCAAGTCGAAGGAAGGTGTCACGGCGTATTTATCAAAATTATCTTCAGATGAGTAGGGAAAACTAGGATGTTCAAAAAAGGATGTTGATCCCGTATATCTTGAACTACTTATGCGGTGATCCTGTATGGAAGAAAGATTTGCCGGCCGGGCCAGTCTGAAGGCGATGGTTTCAAATATATCTTCTAGTTCCTCCGCATCCGGAGAGTAAAAGTAATCTCCACCTGAAGTCGAAGCTATCCTCCAAAGATTGTATTCCGTGGTTCCGGCTTCCCATGTCGCTCTATTGTTTTCGTCCCTTTCTATCGTATAATTTCCGGGTCCCGCACTCTCAAAGTCTTTGGCCGGATTCCAGTCGGGGTCTTCAGGATTTTCCAAAACGTCAGGGTTGTTTTCCAAACCGAGTCCTATTGTGTAGATCGGTATCGGTGAATGCAGCAGACCTTTTCTGGTTTGCACCCAGCCCCCTGGCGAATCCGAGACCCTCGACCATTCACCTGGTTCGTAAGGACCTTCGTAGGCATGATAGGGCAATCTGTATTTGCCATAATGATCGGGATAATATATTTCAGGATATCCTGAAGCAGGTTCCATGCTATGCCAGGGGGCCCATTCTCTGCTCCCCTTTTCGGCCATGTGTGATTCGGCTATATCGGCTGCATGGTTATCGGCACCGTCGGATAGAACCACAACGTTCGGTATAAGATCAGGGAACAGTTCTTGGTGGTATGTAGCTGCGTCTCGATAAGCATATCCAACGGTGTCCCACAGCGGCGTTTGAGGAGTTGCACTTATCTCATCCACCACATCCAATACAATTTCTCTTCCGTCTCCCTCCAATCGTACAGGCGGCGAGAGCACCTCTCTAGGATTGGTCCCTCCAAAATCCCAAATGCCCACAGCGGAGTTATTGGATAATCGGTTCACCAAAACCTTGCTTGCTCTTTTAGCCATGTCCAGCCAAGTTACGTAACTTCCTTCTTCCTGACAGTAGACTTCCCTGTCCTCCATGGAGCCTGAAGAGTCGATAGCTAACACCACCAGAACGTCCACACTTATCTTACCTACCGGCTCCTGCATGAAGTAACTGTATGGATCGCTGTAAGAATCCCAGTCGACCATTATAGTTCCCTTCATTTCTTCCCACTCGTGAACAACTGCGCTGTCTACTTGAGTATAACCTTCACCTAGATAGTCCAAAGGACTCTCCCCACTTATCAGCGCCAACTGAGTTCCATGCGTCCATTTATCCGGACCGCTTTCCATATCATCATAGAAAAAGTAAACCGGCCGGTAAACTATCATCTGATTGTTGAACCCCATGTGATCTTTTACGGGTCCCCTTTCTCCCGGTAGGTTCGGTATCTCAGGAACGATATGATCGGGATCGACTA
>PUNG01000148.1 GCA_003551675.1 Thermoplasmata archaeon | reverse complement strand
TCTTCCTCCTCTTCGAAGACCGCTGTTATGTTCATATCGCTATCCATCACTATGGTGATCTCGTCTTCTGTTCCTGTATAGTCTCCTGTCCATTCTACAAAATACCAGCCTTCGGACGGGTCCGCTGTTAAAGTCACTTCAGTACCTTCTTCGTACTCCTCTTGTTCTGGGTCGATCTCCACCGTGCCTTCTCCGTCTACACTTACCGTGAGCTCGTATGTTGGTGGTTCTTCTTCCTCCTCTTCGAAGACCGCTGTTATGTTCATATCGCTATCCATCACTATGGTGATCTCGTCTTCTGTTCCTGTATAGTCTCCTGTCCATTCTACAAAATACCAGCCTTCGGACGGTTCCGCTGTTAAAGTCACTTCGGTTCCATCTTCGTACTCTTCTTGCTCCGGATCTACAACAACTTCTCCATCTCCTTCTATGTTAACAGTGAGCTCGTAATACTCCATTTCCTCTTCAAACCATGCCGTGATGGACTTGTTTCCGTCCATCACTATGGTGATCTCTTCTTCAGTACTTTCGTGGTCTCCCATCCACTCTACAAAGTACCAACCCTCGGCCGGTGTCGCTGTTACCAGCACCGATTCACCTTGGTTGTATATGTGAATACCTTCTTCGGGGTCTGTTGTTCCTTCACCTTCCACGTTTATCTCCAGTTCGTATTCCACCGTAGGATCTACATATTGGAAGTGTGCTGTCAACGACCTATTTTCGTCCATGATCACTATGATCTCTTCTTCGTACTCATCACCAGGGGGGTGATCGCCGATCCAGTGACTGAATTCCCAACCATCCGCGGGTACCGCCGTAAGAGTCACTTCCGTACCTTCTTCCAATTCTTCACTATATGGAAGTTCTATCACGTCACCATCGACTTCTATCGTTCCTTCACCTTCCGCATCTATCTCTAGTTCGTATTCTTCTACCACTATATCCTCTTCGAAGTATGCCGTAATAGTCCTGTTACGATCCATCATCACGGTTATAACCTCGTCTTCATAGTCAAGATGAGCTCCTTCCGGTACATCGAAATCGCCTTCCCAGTGACTGAAGTACCAGCCATCGGCCGGTGTCGCTGTTAGGATCACAAAAGTTCCATCTTGGTATTCTTCGGTCCAACCGTCCAATATCCTCTCGCCTCCTACATCAGCCTCTACAGTTCCACTGCCTTCTATGTTCATCGTGAGCGTGTACATCTCTACTTCATCTTCTGTAACTGTTACGGTGATCGTCCACTCATCTACTCTTATCTCATAATTACCTACATCGTATATCGTGTAAGTTATCAACGCGGTCTCGGTCTCCCCTGCTTCGACTTCTACTGTGTCTGATCCTATGTATGTTTCATCCAAAAAGAAATCCACCGTATACTCTCCGGCTCCATCGCCTACGTTAACTACGTCGATCATCAATTGAAACTCTTCTCCAACCACCGGTTCTTCCGGCTCTACTCTAAGATCTGATAACTCAAATATTGGGAATACAGGTTCAGCAACCGTCACAGTTACTACATCAGAGTCGTCTTCGCTCTCTACAGTCAGGTCTCGGTCTCCGTAGGGCCCTTCCGCAATCCAAGTGAACGTACCTGTGTGAACAGCACCGCCTTCTAGCTCAACTTCTTCTTCTGTAGCTATCAACGTTCCATCGATCAAGAACGTTATGTCCTGTGTACCTTTCTCGTCTCCTATATTCTCTATGGTGTACTCCACAGTTACAGTTTCACCTTCCTCGTATTCTTCACCTTCTACCGGTGAAGTTATCTCGACTGAGAAGTTAGAATCTAGGGCAAAGTTAGCCGTTATCGTGTAGTTGCCGTACATGGTGATGTTGGTCTCAGCAGAGTCCACATCGGCAATATGCTCAACATCACCCGTCCAGTTGACGAAGTGGTAACCTGGGTCAGGTTCAGCAACAAGATCAACTACTTCACCGTGATCGTAAGTGAAAATGCCTTCCCCTGGGGTTGTTACCTCGCCTCCTTCGGTACTATTTACGTCAAGTGTATACTCATATATGGCAAAGTTGGCCGTTATCGTGTAGTTGCCGTACATGGTGATGTTGGTCTCAGCAGAGTCCACATCGGCAATATGTTCAACATCACCCGTCCAGTTGACGAAGTGGTAACCTGTGTTAGGAGTAGCTACTAAATCGACTACATCCTCGTAGTCGTATTCGAACGTGTCTTCACCAGGCTCGGTCACCTCTCCACCATCAGTAGAAGCGATGGTTAGCTCGTGAGTGTTTATGGCAAAGTTGGCCGTGATCGTATAGTTGCCGTACATGGTGATGTTGGTCTCAGCAGAGTCCACATCGACAATATGTTCAACATCACCCGTCCAGTTGACGAAGTGGTAACCTGTGTTAGGAGTAGCTACTAAATCGACTACATCCCCGTAGTCGTATTCGAACGTGTCTTCACCAGGCTCGGTCACCTCGCCTCCTTCGGTACTTCCTGTATTGAGCTGGATCAGGAGTATAGAGAATTCACCGCTCATATCAAAGCCCGTACGATGGTTATCATCGTGGACGAAGATACGTATCAATGCTTCGGATGTTATGTCACCGGACACGGTCCAGGTGTAAGTGCCCGTGTCATCGGCATCGTTGACTATGTTGCTCCAAGTATCCCCTCCGTCGTAGCTGATATCTATATCGACACCTGTGATATCACCGTCACCGGAGGTGGTTGTCCAGTTGATGTGATGATCCCTACCCAAGACCCATGTATCGCCACCTGTGGGGCTGGTCAAAGTGATCGAAGGTGACTCAAAGCTCCAGCCGTTGGGCACGGTCCAGGGATATCTATCCTGGTTGCCGTCTCCTGTGATGTTCCGAGGTAAGTCAACTATACCGTCACCTCCTGGTTCATCCTGCTCAGGGCCGCTATAATCATCCGGTCCGGTCCAATCCGACCAGTGGTTACCGCCGGACGGATACCCGTTGTCCCAAACATTGTTCCCGTCGTCGTGGGCCTGTACGGTGTTGTTGATGAAGTTGTTGTGGTAGATCATGTTGTCGTTGGACGAATACAGGTATACGCCATAGGAGTTGTTCACAAGGGTACTGTTAACGATGATATTTTTATCTGAATAACCCATCAGGATACCAACGCTGCCGCCTTGAACGGAAACGTTGGATATCTCCAGATTTTCACTATCGGCGACTATCAACTGACCTAGGTCTCCGGTTATATTCCCCTCAATAGCCTCTTTTATGTACATCACCGGTAAACCGTTGACGGTGTTGTTCTCGTCCATGGTATGGCTGTTCCAATTAGAGGGGTCCCAACCACCGCTGATCATCATACCCGAACCGTGCATCTCATTGCCCTTTAGCACGCAAGAAAAAGACGATGAAAGGTGTATCGCATGCTGAGAGGCTTGCAAAATAGTGTTGTTATATACCTCTACGTTAGAACTACTGTGTATCACGATCCCGTTACCATGGGAATCCGTGATGATATTCTCAGCGATCATATTATTTGAACTTGCGACATAGATCCCGTGAGAAGAACTGTTATCTATATTATTTGCATACACGGTATTGTCAATTCCGGTTAGATGGATGCTGTTCCCTCCGCTGTTGAAGATGGTGTTGTTGGATATCATATTATCGTCCGAACGAATATAGATACTCTCCTCTAGGCTGTTTTCGATGGTATTCCAAACTATCTCGTTATCGCTTCCAAATGTATAGATACCCACATCGCATTCCATGAGTGTGTTGTTCGATATGATATTATTGGTTGCAGAAGTACGTATGCCCCATGCGGCCTTTTCAACGGTATTGTTATGTATGATATTGTCGTTGCAATTGCTTTCTACATGTATTCCATATGCATTCTCAGCATCTTGATGAGGTATGATATGATTATTCACTATCTCGGTTTCGAGGGTTGTGTATGGTGAATGAGACCTCACGTATACACCACGGTCAAAAAAGTCTGTGATAGTATTCCCCCTTACAATATTGTAATGTGATCTTCTAAACAGCTGAATACCGTTACCGTGAATCACGTTGTTATCGAATGAATTATAACGTGAATAATACAAGCTCCCGCCTATGTTAATAATATCTAGCTGTATGTTGTAGCCGCTGTGTTCTGCAATGGTGTTGTTTGAAAATATATTGTTGCTCGAACCATCCAGGAAAAAGCCACGCTGCGTATTATTGATGACTGTATTCCCATCATAGATATTCTCATTGGCCCTTACCAAGTAAAATCCCACACCGCCATTGTCACGTACAGTGTTGTTCAAAAAGTGATTGTTCGTTGGTATGTCTCCGGAAGAACCGTCTACGTTCACACCGATGTCATAGTTGTATCGTATGGTATTGTTAAGTACGACATTATCAGTTGAGCTGGAACGAACATACATACCGATGGAGGACCCCATCTCGATCAGATTATCCCTGATCAAACCTTCGTTTGACCTCTCTATGTGGATACCATAACCCCCGCTACCAACTATCTTGGAACCTTGTACAAACACTCGATTCGACCTTTCAAGTAATATACCTACTTTGCCGCCATTGTATATCTCGACATCTATTATATCACAATCGCGGGCTCTGTACAGATACATCGCTTCATGACTCAAGCCCACCATGGTACAATTCCTGATAGTAACTTCGTTGGAGTGTCCGGTCAAAAACGAGCCACCGACCATGAATTCCTGGTCCTCCACGGTCACATTTGTGCTGCTGGAAACTATGACTTGACCGGCATTTGGTGGAACGGTCACGTTCTCTTGTTTATTTATGTAATAAACCGTTTTTCCGTTCACCGTATTGTTAGTATCTATGGTATGTGTATCCCACCTCATAATTTCGGCTACGTCATCAATGCCCGGAATAAATATCCCATTGTTCACCATGGTATTGTTCAAAACACGGCAATAGAGCGTATTCAAGTAGATGCCATGACCGGAGTTGTTGTAGATCCTGTTGTCTATCAGACGATTGCTTGACCCTCCCGTGAAATATATTCCGCTACCTCCGTTTTCAAATATATCGTTTTCAATATAGTGCTGAGTAGTTATCCCGTTCGAGTGGATACCGTGTTCACTGTTACCGAAGATATGGTTCCTTGAGATCCTATGACTACCTACATCGTGTTGAATGCCTACACCGTTACCGAAGATATTATTATACCAAAAATCGTTTGTCCCGGTATTACCAATCCTGATACCGGACTCTGAATTATCGTGTATCTCATTGTGAGATATGTTGTTAGTACCCAGGTTTTGTTCAAGTTCTATGCCTTTGGCGTTATGAGACACTATATTATTCGTGATGATATTGTTTTGTGTTATTGCTGATTCACCCCTGTTTAGAAGGTGTATCCCGCGATTGCTATTATTATGGATCGTGTTGTTAACGATGTCGTTATTCGGTGATTCATCTAATGATATCCCGTTATTATTAAGAGTGATGTTATTGTTGTAAAAGGCGTTGTGTTGAGAGTCATATGTTAGAATGCCCCGTTGTCCACTGTATTTCACCAAATTGTGGATTACTGAGCTATGTTCTACATCTTCTAGATCGATACCATAATTGTTTCCTTTGACAGTATTGTTACTTATAATACTATATTCACTCCCATCTATAGTTATACCGTAGTTGACTTCCAAGATGGTGTTGTTATCAAGCAAATTTCGATCCGAATTGATGATCATCATACCTCTGTTCGTGCAGTCACTGACCACGTTATCCCTGAGCTCGTTGTCCGATGAATGCATCATATAGATCCCATTGGGATTGTTGTAAACTATATTGCCCACGATGGTTCCGTTGGTCACCTCATGGAGATATATGCCCGAATTCCTGAAGAACTCACCACTGTTGCCACTAGCGTTATAAACATAGTTATCCCTCAACTCGAAGTGGACCGTGGTATTACCTATGTAGATACAGTTCCCAAATCCCTCTCCATCGATCTCGTAACCCTCTATTATGTAAGGATCTCCTTGGGAACCGTCTCCCGGCCACCCTTGGGTCTCAAAATCGGTATCGTTGTTGATACGTATGGGCCCCCTGGGGGTGTGATCTCTCATGGGTTTGAATCGAAAGTGCCGATCTACCACTTTTTCTTCTTTGAGAGTATGCACAACCAGTATTTCATCTTCCTTTTCCAAGGACGACTCTACACCTCCCTTTACCGTTGCGAGCGCTACACTCAAAACTAGTATCATAACTACGATATACGTACATATCTTTGATTTCATTTTTTTCAACTCCATACACTTAATACTTATGACTATATACTTTTAACAATATATAGTTTGCCATATGTACATCTGAATAAAAATTTATTTTGGTTCGCGAGCGACGAAGTGGAAAAAAAGGTAAAAAGTGTTATTTAGCAGTTGGAAATAAACCATACGTATGTTGATGTCCATCGATATAGGAGGGACTTTCACCGATTTCGTTGTTTTAGACCAAGATCTGATCCATTTCAAAGTTCCTTCTACTCCCAGAGCTCCAGAAAAAGCCATCTCTGATGGTCTGAAAAAAGAGGACGTAGAGATCGTCAAAGATTCCGAAGTATTTCACGGAACCACCGTAGCTACCAACGCCTTTTTGGAAAAAAAGGGAGTCGAGACCGCTTTCATCACCAACAAAGGTTTTGAAGATATGCTTTTTATAGGCAGACAAGAGAGGCCTGAACTTTACGAGCTCCATGTGAAAAAACCCGAGCCCCCGCTCAAAAGGGAGAACTGTTTTGGTATCTCGTGCAGATCGGATCAAAACGGAGAGGTTCTAAAAAGTGTTCCAGAAGAGGAGGTCCATGGAATAGCGAAGAAGCTCAAAAAAAAGGGTCTTTCGGCTTCTATTTGTTTACTCCATTCGTACAGGCGACCAGAACAGGAAAAAAAGATAGGCAGTATATTAGAACGGTATGATATCCCCTTCTCTCTCTCCAGCGAGGTGACGGGAGAGTTCAGAGA
Organism: Thermoplasmata archaeon; assembly: GCA_003551675.1. Taxonomy (GTDB): domain Archaea; phylum Thermoplasmatota; class Thermoplasmata; order Halarchaeoplasmatales; family Halarchaeoplasmataceae; genus Natronoplasma; species Natronoplasma halalkaliphilum. The sequence goes on along the minus strand of PUNG01000148.1, from coordinate 5,519 downwards.
GTACGAAAGGGGTCTGACCACCCTTCTCGATGCATATCTTGATCCCTTGATCAAAGATTATTTCAGTTCCGTGACGGAGATATTGGGCAAGGAGCCTTACATAATGAAGTCGGGAGGAGGGCTCGAAATAGCATCAAGAGTCAAAGCTGTTGACTGCCTTTACTCAGGTCCAGCAGGTGGTGCGGCAGGAGGCACTTACATATCAAAAAAGATGGGTGTGGATGATCTGATAACTTTCGACATGGGTGGAACCAGCGCAGACATGGCTGCCATAGTAGACGGTCAAACAGATTGGAAGGATCAGGGCGAGATAGGAGGGTTTCCTGTCCAAACCAAGATGGTAGATATAGTGACCGTGGGGTCAGGGGGCGGAAGTATAGCAAGATGCGATGAAGGAGGCGCTTTAAGGGTAGGTCCTAAAAGTGCAGGAGCCGACCCGGGTCCGGTCTGCTACGGGAGAGGAGGTAAAAAACCCACGGTCACGGATGCGCTGCTCTTGATGGGATATATAGATGCGGATTACTTCCTCGGCGGAAAGATCGATCTAGACCTCAAAAGAACGGAAAAAGCGACTCTCGAACTATCCAACGTGTTGGGCATGGATCATGAGGAAACGCTCATGGGGATCTTTAGAGTGGCGAACTCGAAGATGGTCAGGACCATGAAGCGGATCACCGTGGAAAGGGGTCTCGATCCTAAAGATTTTTCCGTCCTAGCCTTCGGAGGCGCTGGTCCCCTCCACGCCGCTTCATTAGCAGAGGAACTAGGGATGAAAAAAGTTATGGTCCCTCCGCTGGCAGGAGTTTTTTCCGCTCTAGGCATGGTCACCAGCGATGTTGTCCACGACTACAGTAAAACCATCTTGACCTCGTTGGACGACGGAGATAAGATCGAAAAAGCCGCAGCCGAGCTCAAAACCCGCAACGAAGAAGGAGAAGAAAAGATATTGCTAGGGCTCCGTTACAAAGGTCAGAGTTATCACATAAACGTTCCTTATACCTCCAAAGAAAAAACTGTTGAGAGGTTCCATGAGGAGCACGAAAAGAAGTATGGATATTCCGATCCTGAAGCGGAGATAGAAGTTGTGAGGGTCCATCTAGAAGTGAGTAAGGAGAGAGGAGTAGATAAACTTCCTCATCCAACGGAAAAAGGAGAGCACCCCCCGGATAGGAGATGCCTTTTTGAAGGGGGCTGGAGGAAAACGTCCACCTACTACCGCAAATATCTGGATCATGGGGCAAAGGGAAAGGGACCCAGCGTTATAGAAGGAGTCAATTCGACGATATTGGTTCCTCCCGGTTGGGAGTGGAACTGTTCTAGGTCAGGTATCATAGAGATGGAGGAAAGATCGTGAACCGAACTCTAAAGGGAAAACATATGAGTCCCACTCAGTTGGAGGTGATGAAGCACGCTTTTACCGCGATACCCGAACTGATGGGGGCCGCTCTTCAAAGGAGCGCCTACTCCCCCAACATAAAGGAGAGGAAAGATGAATCCTGCGCCATATTCACAGCGGACCAAAAGATGATAGCACAGGCGGAACACATCCCTGTACACCTAGGAGCCATGCCAAGCGCCTTAGAGAGCGTCACGAGTTCGTTCGAGATGGAAGAAAGATCTCAATTGATCCTGAACGACCCTTATTCAGGGGGTACGCATCTACCCGATGTGACCATCATCAAACCTGTTTTCAGAGAAGATGATCTATTGGGTTACGTGGTGAATAGAGCACACCATTCAGATATAGGGGGGAAAACACCGGGATCTATGCCTGGTAACAGTGAAAGATTAGAAGAGGAAGGTATCGTGATCTCCCCCAGATACTTGATCAAAAACAACGAGTACGTCGAAGAAGTCATGGATATCCTCAAGAAAGCCCGCTCCCCGGAAGAAAGGATAGGGGATGTGAAGGCCCAGGTAGGTGCCAATGAGAGAGGAGCAAAGGAATTCAAAAATACCGTTGAAAAATTTGGATACCAGGAGTTTTTGACCTTCAAGGAAGAGATATTGAAATATTCCGAGACCAGAACGAGAAAGATGATAGAAAACATGCCTTCAGACGTTCTCTCATATGAAGACCACATGGAGTGGAAAGACCCGATCAAGTTAAAAGTCCATATAGATGTGAAAGAAGAAGAGATCGACTTTGATTTCTCCGACACGGCCTCACAGGTAGACGGCAATATAAATGCTCCAAAACCCGTCACGTATTCTGCGGTCTACTACGTGATAAGGTGCCTTCTCCCCAGAGATGTTCCTGTCAACGACGGCTGTTACAGACCTTTGAACATACGAATACCTGAAGGATCTTTATTAAATCCTAAACCTCCTGCGGCGGTTTCCGCAGGGAACGTTGAGACCTCTCAGAGAGTAGTAGAACTCCTGCTCCGAGCCCTATACCACGTGTTTCCCAAAAAGATACCCGCTGAAAGTCAAGGGACCATGAACAACTTGACCATAGGGAATGATAGATTCACATATTACGAAACCATCGGCGGAGGTGCCGGTGCTTCATTTGAAGGTAAGGGTGAGAGCGGAGTTCACGTACACATGACTAACACGAAAAACACACCCATAGAAGCCTTAGAGAACGACTACCCGTTAAGAGTCACATCTTACAAATTAAGAGAAGGGTCTGGTGGTGAAGGTGAACACCGGGGAGGCGAAGGGATCGTTAGAGAGATAAAATTGCTGGAAGACGCTGAAGCATCTATACAATCGGAGAGACGTAAAAAAGGGCCCAAGGGAGCAAATGGAGGAGCAGATGGAAAGCCAGGGGTGAATATGATGTTCAAAGATAAAGTTCCTAAAGAGCTTAAAAGTAAGATCACACTGCGGATGAAAAAGCAAGAGATTATACGGATCGAAACTCCGGGAGGAGGAGGATGGGGCGTTAGAAAAATTTAAGTGAGGGGAACTATTACAGCGTTAAACAGAAGTGATATAATGGCAGATAAAACAGAATATTTAAGAAAAAAGTACGAGGATATGAAGGAGCAGGGTCTTACTTGGACCATAAGGAATCTCGAAGGACCTTCAAAACCTCATGTTACGGTGGACGGAAAAGAATGCATAATGTTAGCTTCGAACAATTATCTTGATCTAGCGAATCATCCACGACTTCGCGAAGCCGGTAAAAAGGCCATAGATGAATACGGCGCCGCCGCGGGTTCGGATTGGTCCATAGCGGGAACCATGGACGTTCATGAAGAGTTATGGGATAGGATCGCCGAATTCAAAAATACTGAATCAGGTATGACCTATCAGACAGGTTTTGCGGTGAATGCGGGTTTGGTACCTCAATTAGCGGGAAAAGGCGATGTTCTGATCTCCGACGAATTGAACCACGGCAGCATAATAGACGGTATCATGATCGCACAGAGGATGTACAAAGCCGACAAGATGGTATACAAACACTCAGACATGGCCCAACTAGAGGAATGCTTGAAAAAAGCCGAAGAGGAAGGTTACGATAAAAAGATAGTCTTGACCGACGGCGTTTTCAGTATGGATGGGGATGTAGCCAAGATGGACGAGATACAAAAATTAGCAAATGAATACGACGCTTTGACCTATGTAGATGATGCACACGGTGAAGGTGTTTTGGGAGACGGCTACGGGATCGCCAAAGAATACGATGTTGAAGACGATATAGATATACAGATGGGAACATTCTCTAAAGCCTTCGGTGGTTTTGGAGGTATGCTCGCAGGTACCGAGGGTTTGATCAAATTCGCCTACAACACATCGCGATCCTGGTTGCTTAGTGCGGCGTTCCCACCACATGTAGCCGCGGTCAATATCGAAGCTCTAAATGTGGTTGAAGAAGAGACAGATAGGGTCAAAAAACTATGGGACCTTACCGAGTACTTCAAAGGCGAGATGGAAAGCATGGGCTTCGATACGGGATCCAGCGAAACGCCTATAGTTCCAACAATGGTAGGCGACAGTAAGAAGTGTCAGAAATTGGCAGGTAGGTTATACGAGGAAGGTATCTTCGGCTTAGCCATCGTGTTCCCCATGGTTGCAAGAGGGGAAGCGAGGATAAGAAATCAGATCAACGCAGGCCTAACAAAAGACGACCTGAACGAAGTGCTGCGAATCTACGAAAAACTCGGAAACGAACTCGATCTGATCTGAATCCCAAAAGAGCTTTTTGGGAACCTAAACACCCTTTTTATTTTTTAAATTTTTCATAGATGTTAGCTATCTTTTTAGCGATTTTCTGCATATCATCTTCGTCCATTCCTCTGCGGGTAACTTCAGCCGCACCTATCCTACCGGTTATATCGATGAATATACCCTGATCTTCCAGTTCTCTACAGAACCTTTCTGAACTTTTTTCATCCAGGTCTAAAAAGATCTGATGTGATTCAGTATATCCTTTCTCAGCGAACCTCATAGGTACTCCATGTTCATCTAAAGACGCTGCAAGTGCCTTGGCGTTATTCACAACTTTTTCACCGTACCCTGTATCTTCAAGCATCTCTTCTAAGGTCATACCCAAGGCGGCGATCCTGTTAACGTGGGGATTGTCCACCAGGCCTATGCCCGTCTCCAGGTCTATATCTTGATACATCCTTATCTTCTCGGCGTACTCTTCATTGTTGGTGAGTATTATCCCCCCCTGTGGTCCATAAAATGATTTGTGTGTGCTCCCTATGAGTATATCGGCTCCTTCCTTAAACGGGTTCTGAAACTCATCAGTAGCTATAAGACCCAGGACATGAGAACCGTCGTAAACCAGAGGCCGGTCCTTTTTCGACATGAAACCAGATACTTCTTCGACGGGGTGCGGAAACGGTATGTAAGAAGCTCCTAATATGGTCAAGTCCGGTGCTCGACGCTCGTATATTCTAGCAGTTCTTTCAACATCTATCTCGTAGGAATCATCTTGAACCGGGATATCTACCCTGTTCCTGTGGAACTTCCCCAATCCCAACGGATATCCTCCGTTTTCGTAGGGGATCATGGCTACACGATCTTCTGGTCGGGTGAAAGAAAAAAGTACGTTGAGGTCACATATATTACCTGAGATGGGTTTTATAAATGCATATCTCACATCAAACAATCGTTTGGCTAGATCTTCCGTCTTTTTTAGCATCTCCCTGATGAGTGTGGTTCCTCCATAATAATCTGAATGGTACCTACCTGACAAGTCTGAGGAAAGAGCGCTTTTCGCTTCATCGGAGATAACATTTTCCGACGCGATGAGATTCAAACATCCATTTCTCATATCTTCGTGTCTTTCTATCAACGAACAGATTTCTGACTTCTTTGTCATTTTATGCCTCTGCTATGTCATCCTGAAAGTATGTTCAGGTAAATATTCTTTTGGATTTCCCACGTTTCGTTAATAATTTATACTTGTTGATACATACCTAAAGGAGTTACCTATGTATTAGGGTGTAGAAAAAATCGAGATTACAATTTTCCTGAGCATTGTTGAGATAAGAGAAAGAAAATTTGTCCGAAAAGTCCTCATTCCTTTCGATATTCATGAACAGATAATTATGAGT
>PUNG01000031.1 GCA_003551675.1 Thermoplasmata archaeon | reverse complement strand
TCGTGCAGCAGTCTTAGCTTCATCAGTTATAGGGGCACCTTGACTGGGTGCCCCAGCTAGTCTTTGAAGCTCCTCTTCTGCTACTTGTCTTTCTCTCCATGTCGCCATACTCTCTCCTCCTTAGTAGGGAAATTCATGACCACAATTAGGGCAAATTATTAGTTCGCCGCCGGGAGCAGGTGCTCCTGGGGGAAGTTCTCCTGGCATGGGTCCGCCTGGCATAGGCCCTCCCGGAGGAGGTGCGGCTCCCGGAGCCGGTCCTTGTGCTCCTAAATTACCCAATGCTTGCTTAACGGCTAAGTCTTCTTCTCTTCTAGGCATATTATATCTCTCCTTTAAAATTAAGTTCCGGGGAGTCTATCCGGGAATACCCCGGTGACTTCTGCTAATGTAACCCAGAGTTCGTACTGTTGAGCCGTATTTAATTGTGTTCTATCATAAACATCTAACGCTCTAGCCATCTCATCAATATCACGTTGAGTGAGACGGTCAGCGACTTCTAGCTCTCTAGCAAACTCGTTGACAGCTTGTTCATACTGTCTGTCTTTAAGTTCTAGGTTAGCATGGAAGTTTTGGAGATGGGATTCATATTTTCTGTCTCCAATAGTGGTACGCATATTAGCTTCCCAGTCTCTAAATTGAGCATCTTCTTGGGCTTCAGCATGAGCAATTTCTAAGTCATACTGTTTTTCCCACTGCTCCATAGCGACTTGTTGGTCCCTCTTAGTGAGGTCCATTTCTTTAGTCCACTGTTCAACTGCTGTTCTTCTATCAGCAAGACTCATTTCAGTTTCTTTCATCCATTGATCAAGAGAAGTGAGTCTATCAGCAATTTGCATCTGTCGTTCTTGGTCCCACTGTTCCAGAGCAGTTTGTCGGTCTGCTTTCTGCATATCCATCTCTGTCATCCATTGATCCAGTTTAGTTCTGCGGTCTGCTACGTTCATCTCTAACTCCGCATTAAACTGGTCTATCTGAGATAGACGATCAGCAATATGAGCAGACTGTTCATATTCCCACCTGTCTGTTTCGGCTAAACGATCGGCCACAGACATAGAAGCTTCAAACATCCAGTTACTTCCTTTAACTTGCCTTTCCCATTCTTGTTCTCGGAGTCGTTGGAGTTCTTGGTTTGTAAGCTGGCCTCTCATTTCTTCCAGTTCTATCTTCCGTTCTTGCATCTGGCGTTTAGTAAGTCCTAACTGATTCGCAATAGCATTCAGTTCTGCATTTACTTCTTTTTCGTGTGAAGATAGTTTTTCTAGGTGATAGCCTTGTCTTTCTGCTGATAACCATTCTACAGCACCAGCTCTGCCACCACCTCGAGCAATAGCACTTTGTAAATCTGTTCTTCTTTGTGCCTCTTCTCTTCTTGCTAAAGACTCTTCAAAACCAGAAGCAGCAGCTTTTATTCTTGCTTCCTGTGACTCTGCATCTAATTTAGTTTGTTCAAGTGCTCGATTAATTTGTGAGATCTGGGGGTCTACTTGAATTGCAGCATATTCTTCTGCTAATTTCCTCTTCTCATCCGGATCAAGAGGATCATATTCAAACCCAATCTCTTCTATAAGATCCTCCAGTCTGGAGTGATAATCTGGTTGAGTAGGATCAAGATCTAAATACCTTTCATAGCCTGGAGCAGTCACATCTTCGTAATAATCAGGGATTGTTGTATCTATATCTTCATACCTATCTCTAATCCGATCATCTAACATGTGTGAGAACCTATCTTCTATTTGAGGATCTATTTCTGCAAAATGGTCAGTAATACGTGGATCCCAATCTTCGTAACGGTCTTGAAGAGTAGGATCTAAGCGATCATAATAATCTTGACGTTCAGCGGCTTCTCTATCAATTAATTCTTGTACATCATCCCAATAATGGTCTCCTATAATTTGGTCTCTGGGAGCTTCTTGGGCTTGTTGTTTTAGTCTAACCACGTCTCGGACTGTCGGGGTTCCTGTTATTCCTAGTTCAGCTCTATCTGCCTCGCTTAAAGCTGTCCTTCCCAGAACAGCGTTTGATACTCTTTGTGCTGCAGCATTTAGCCTATCAGCTTCACCAGTTCCCGGATAAAGATCTTGATAAGGATCAGATATACGAGTATCTAAACCTGAATAATAATCGGGAACTTCTGGAAGCCCGAAAATCTGATCCGCTGTGGGCGCAGTTACAGGCGAAGTAGCTGGAAGCTGAGGTCTTTCGGGCATATGCGTAGGTGCTTGGTACCCAATCCCACCACCTCCAGTCCCATACCCCGTACCTGTTGGAGTAGTAAACTCCGTAGTTTCTGGTTCAGCCTCTAATGTCTGTACAGGTGTACTGTCCCACGCCCTGAAAAGCTCAGTTTGATCCACCTCCGAAGGATGAGGATGTTGTTCGGTAACTTCAAAAGGCCAGGGAGTTCTTTCTCCCACACTGGTGGGAGAGAGTTGTGTATTCGGGGCGGGAGTATCGTAACCCATTATACTATACTGGTCCTGCTGCCTTTTCTTTTTAAATGCTTCCCTATCTTGTCTCCATGTAGGCATTTATTTTTCACCTCCACTCTTCACAGCTTCTTCTAGCTGCTTTTCTAAGTCTTCGTTCCTCATCTTGAGTAAAGTTATCTGAAAATTTAAGTCGGAGATTTGCTGGTTTAAACTAATAATTATTCTATTAGCATCAAGTGTGGACTGTTTTTTTTCTTTCTGCTCTTCTATACT
>PUNG01000092.1 GCA_003551675.1 Thermoplasmata archaeon | reverse complement strand
TCTCACGACCGGGTAACGCCACTGACACTACTGGCTGTCTCAAGCCAAGATCGATGCCTAAAACGCCGTCGTAACGCTCCTGTACGAACACATCTTTCTTTATCATGATATGAAGATGGAAGCTTCCGTTTCGCTTCAAAAGCTTTGTTTCACAAATTTCGTGTCTATCTTCGATCTTCATGTGTGTCTTTATCGGAACTTTGATCCCACCGCGTCTTTGTTTAGACGGGATTTTGAAGAAGTAGTCTGCGATGTCGGAAGTACACTCCTTGATCTCAACGAGGTCTTTACGGAGAAATATAGGATATTCTTTCCCGTCCTTCAGGTCATCTAGATCAAGATTCCTATCAGCCTGCTGCTTGTGTGCGCTGTATACTCCGTTCGCTCCTTTCTTAGTGTGCAACCACTGCTGATAGTTAGACCACATCCGTTCAAGCTGTTTTCGCTTTATCTTTGTCAGCTCGACAACAGCTGACTTGACTGTTTTCTTTGTTTCCATCTTCCTTGTATATACAATGAGTACACACTATTTAGACATCTACTTGGGGGAGGGGTCAGTGAAAGTAGCATTCATCCCCACGGCAGAGCCGTAGGGTTTTCTGCTTTCACAACTCTATAAACAATATGAAGGAGGAAAAAGAGGAAAGTGATGTATGGTCCAGGATACGATATATTGAATATCGAATTCTTAGAAGCTCTGAGAAATATCTCACGATCCCACAGATCTTTTGAACTTCGTGGTTCTAGACAACTCGAAAAGAGAGGTTCTCGTATAGTCGATGACTCGCCTATCCTAAACCTTGTCTACTTATGAGTATATTACTTACGAGTATGAGAGCTGAATTCATCGATTGGGAGGGCGAATTGAGTTTCTTAGAAGAAAAATATGGATCAGATGATTTCGAACTGGTGCTGATCTACGGCAGGAGAAGAGTGGGAAAGACCGAGTTGATCAAGGAATTCATAGAAGACAGATCCTCGATATACTGCCTGGCTTCTCTAGAAGACAAAGAAAAACAGCTTGAAAATGTGACCAGTAAAATACATAAACACTTCGGAGGTATAAAGCCAGATATTCAAAGATGGACAGACCTTTTCAGATACTTCTCCGAAAAAGCTGAAGAAAAGATAGTTCGTTGAAGTAGCACCCGTTTAAATCTGAGGAGCTCGAGCCGTACTCACTAAAAGAGATGAATAAGGAATTCGAACCGTGATCATATATCTCTATCGCAGAGAAAAGAAGATATCACGACTCATTAGACCCTTCAAAAATCTCGTTTATCACTTCTTCCGAAGTATAAACATCTACTTTTTCCTGTTTTTTAAAATCTCCATCATCAGACCATATGGAACACTTATATGCGATGGCTAGAGCCAAAAATTCAGTGTCCTTCTCGTCTATGTTTTTCATAGTTTCATAAGCCTCCTCCATCTCTTCCTTATACTCGGAAGAAGGCACAACTATCAAAGGGGCGAAAAGTTCAGATAAAAGATATTTGTACTCATCTTCACAGCCTCTTGAATTCAATTTTCCTTGAATCATTTCTTCATATTTCTCAAGCTCATCAATAGCGAGCTCAGGAACTAAAAATACCATATCGTCTATATCCAACACTTTCCAAACTACTGATCTAGGATTGATCAAAGAAGAGATGAGAACATTCGTATCTACAACAATTCTTTTTTCCTTTCCCGCCATGCCTCTTTCCTCGCATCATCGAATTTTTCTATATCTTCCTCTGAAAGATCCAGCTTATTTATCGTATATTTTATGGATTTGAGTCTCCAGCTCTTTTTGATCAGCTCTCTTTCAAGCTCAAACTTGACGATCTTTTCAGATAATCCTGGCGGGATCTTAACACTCACTTCAGACATCTTTTCACTACAAATGTTATCCTTTTTTCGTATATTAAAAGATTTGGTTAGGTCGTCTAACAGATGGCAACTCGAAAAGAGAGGTTCTCGTTTAGTCTCATCGATTTGACTATAGAGCGCCGAGACGCCTTCAACACCTATTCAAAGACCGGATTTTTTAAATAAATCACTTCCATCCTGGTCAAAAGACCCATGGAGATGAAAATATCGGTGTGAGATGTCCGAAGTGTGACAAAGAAAACGATGTGATCAAGTACGGAAAAAGAAAAACAAAGAAAGGAAATATCCAAAAATACTTCTGCAAGAGCTGCCGCCGCCACTTCAACAAGAGTTCGAGTCACAAAACATCTTATCCCGAAAAGGTGATACTGCACGCTTTGGAACTCTACAACCGGGGATATCCTGTCAAAAAGGCAAAAAAGAAAGTAGGCAAGACTTACCGCCTATCACCACCCACCAGCACCATATACAACTGGATTCACCGTTATAGAGATACTCTAACGTTCCTAAAACTGAGAAAGAAATTCGAGCTGGATCCAAAGAACCTCACCACCACGCACACTTACAACCATCAGCAGGTTTACCCTTTTACGTACCACGACCTCAAGCTCCACTTATCGGCCAAAGACCTTCCACAGATAAGACGATACATCAGTTGGGTTGAACGCTCGCTCCCCAACAAGATATTCATGAAAGGACCTAGGGCTTCATCCACTAGAGTTGACAACGCTCTGGAACCGAAGAAGAAAAATACCATCGCTCCGGAGCTCGCAAAAAAAGCACTCCTCACCAAAAAACGCTCAGAATCCAAACACGAAGCTGTAGAACGCTTTTTCCTCT
>PUNG01000105.1 GCA_003551675.1 Thermoplasmata archaeon | reverse complement strand
CTGTCAAGTTGTCAACATAGGATAGTTTTTTACCAGTTGTCCTGTGATGAACAGGTACTTTGATAGTTTTCTGAGCTTTCATCGTCTTCATATAACCCCCACCCCTATATATTACTCAACAAGGGAGGGGTCAGTGAAAGTTGAATCAACGCAATTCATCTACGGGCTATTGACTAGAACTCGTTCCAGCGAGTATCAGAATTTCTTCAAGAAATTCTAATGATAGAGGAACATGTTCCTCTAATCGAAGGAAAATCTTATTTTCCTGTAGAAAGCCACGTAGGGTTCTTGCTACCTTCTTGCTAAAATAGGAGGTGCCCTTATCGTAGCTGGCTCAAGCTTAGGTATTCTATTCAGCCTTTTTTCTTCTTTGATTGGAACCTGTATGATTTTAGGAGGAGTTGGACTTGGTTCACTCTGCTATATTCCACTGATCTTCAGCACGATCGGAGTCATCGCAGGTTTCATGGCCATCATGAGAAAGAGTTATGCATTCTCCATGGCAGGCGGTATCCTAGGGATTTTAGGAGCCGTGGGGTTTTGCTGGGGCTCTATCATGTGTTTGGCTGGAGTCTTGATCGTTGGAACCTCGAAAGATGCCTTTGAAAAAACTGAGATGGACAGACTTCAACCCAGGGACAAAGAGACACAACATCATAGGATCCCTCCACCGCCACAACCTCCTGCACGACAGGGAAAACCATGCCCGACTTGCGGAGATCATATGAGCTACATTGAGGAAGAAAAAAGATGGTACTGTAACATCTGTCAAGGTACAAATAAATTTACTTGACTTTGATTTTTCTGAATGTAGACTCTAAAATCATAGAAAGTTTTTTATCAGTACTATTTTGATAAGGCTATTCCATGACTTACGGCATAGGAAACACTTCATTGGTGAGAGCTAAAAAGTTAGAAAAGTTCTTTGATATCGATACAATCTACTTAAAACTAGAAGGTGAAAATCCCACAGGAACTCACAAAGACAGACTCGCGATCCAGCACGTTGATGACGCTATAATACGCAACTTTGAAACTATAACAATAGGTTCCTGCGGAAACTATGGTGTAGCCATGAGCTTTGTGGCTAACAAATCAAAACTCGACTGCAAGGTATTCGTACCCAGGAAATACACTGGAGACAAAATCGAACAGATCAAAGGATACGGAGCCGAAGTTTTTAGAGTAAAAGGAGGTTATGAGGAGGCCGTTGAAGTTAGTAGAAAAAAGGCTTCAAAAAATGGTTGGTATAACGCGAACCCAGGTGGTAAAAACACGCCCATCTCATTGATAGCTTATGTTGATATTTCAGAAGAGATACAAGATGAGTTAAAGAAGCCTCCTGAATCCATCTCTGTAGCTGTGGGTAATGGCACAACCCTAGCGGGCATCCATCTCGGTTTTAGACTGCTGTGGAGAAAAAATAGGGCTGAACACATACCAAAGATGTTGGGTGCATCTAGTCTTGGAAATAACGCTATCATAGAAACACTTCAAAGGAATAAAAAAGAGATGGTGGAATTGGCTCCAGGAGATATAAACGAGACTGAAGTAAACGAGCCTCTGTTGAATTGGCGTTCTCTCGATGGACAAGAGGCAGTAAACGCGATATATGACACAAGGGGTATGGCGATCGGTTTCACCGACGAAGAATTACTCCGATACCAGAATATCATAAAAGAAAAGGAAAAAATAGAGTGTCTTCCTGCATCGGCCTGCGCCCTTGGGGTTTTAGAAAGATTTACGAAACAAAAAAAAGATAAATCAGGTACGCATGTAATAGTACTAACATCTGGTGTTAAAAATGAAATGGCATGATGAAAAGATACCCGCCCTAATATTTGCGGAAGGAGAATTTGGAAAGATAGATGGTAAAACAGCCAACGGGCTGGTGAGGTTTTCTGAAAAGTATGAAATTGTAGGTGTCCTCGATAGTACAAATGAGAATGATCACGTCGATGAAGTAATAGACGATGTCGATAAAAGTATACCTATCTTCGACGATCTTGGAAACGCCTTAGAAAAACTCGATGTTGAGCCGAAGGCTTTTATCAACGGCATCGCTAGAGACGGCGGGGGCTTCCCCTATGAATACAAAGATGTTTTCTTTGAAGCAATGGATAATGGGATGGACATCGTGCACGGCTGCCACCACCATATATCCCAACTTGAGGAATTCAAAAGAAAAGCTGAAGAAAACGATGTATATATATGGGACGTAAGAAAAGAACCAGATGATCCGCACTATTTTTCAGGAAAATTGAGAAAGATCAACACACCCCCACGGATACTCGTTTCAGGGACTGATTGTGCCATAGGAAAAAGGACTTTCTGCATAGAGTTGTACAAAGAATTGGAAGAAAGAGGTTATGATCCTGGGTTCATAGCCACTGGCCAGACGGGTTTGATCCAAGGTGCAAAATATGGTTTCCCTTTGGACGGAATAAGAGGGGACTTTTTGAGTGGTGAAGCTGAACATGTGACATGGAAAATTTCAACCGAAAACGAACACGATGTGCTCATAATCGAGGGTCAAGCCTGTATAGCCCATCCTCAGGGAGGAAATCCTTTAGCACTTATGAAAGGCGTACATCCTCATGGGATAGTATTGATACATGCTCCTGGTAGGAAAAAAAGAGATGGATTACCCGATGATTTTGGTCCACCGGATATCGACGAGGAGAAAGAGACCATAGAATTTTTCTATCCTGATTCAGT
>PUNG01000015.1 GCA_003551675.1 Thermoplasmata archaeon | reverse complement strand
AGCAATTTAAAAGAAGTACAGGTAAAAGCAACATATACGTATAAAGGGGAAACATACCAGTTTTGCTGTGAAAGTTGCCGTGATCATTTCAGTAATGATCCTAAAAAGCATATTGGGAGAAACTGGTGGCAGCGCTTTTTATACCGGTTGGCTGAATCCAATGCCGAAGAGTTTGAAGGAAACAAACCTACCTGTCATTAATAGTAGAAAAACCAACTGCGTGTTTTTTGCTTAACCTGTCTCAAGCTGTGGTTTTAAATGGGTGATAAAAACTCCGGATGGGTTTATCACCCATTATTTTGCTTGGGAAATGTATACGGTAAGAGAAAATCAGGGTCGGGTTATGAAGAAGGGGGAACAATAATTTTACCAGGTCCGGTAGAACTCATAAAAGTTTTTTAATCACGTCCATCAGTTCTTCTATTGTTTTTTCTTCACTTTCTTTGTCCAAGATAGCTTTGCTGACACATCCCCTGGTGTGATCTTCAAGAACTAGCATGGCCAGTCGGGCCAGAGCCATTCTGGCGGCAGCTATCTGATTAAGTACATCAACACAGTATCTTTCTTCCTCAACAATACGGTGGATACCCCTTACCTGTCCTTCTATTCGTTTCAAGCTATCCAGAATATTTTTTTTGTTATCCTGGTAACTCCCGCGTAATTCCTGATGGCAACAATGATCGTTATCGCCATTTTTATTGCCGTTGACAGTATTATTTTCAGTCATTACACTTTGCCCCCTTTTATTTTTGTAGATGCACGGCTAAAACCTCTCGGATGAACAAAACTTTTTTAATATAATTTTTACTGTCTTAACTAATATAGTGTCTTATTAATTTTAGACCCCCGGGGGGTATAATGTCAAGCGCAGGTGGCGCGACCATTCTTTTTTGAATAAATTAACCTCTCAGGATCATTATGATAATAACGGTAGTAATGGTTATTGGCCTGGCTGCTTTTTACGGGCTTGTTCTGCTCCGGACTTACTCGGCCGAGGAAGCCTAACTGTTAGAAATAATGGCAAAAGAAAGCCTTGTGGTCAGGGAAGAAGGCCGGCTGTAAGCCGGATGGTCAAAACCCTCACTGCGTTCTCAAGCATAGCGAGTAACTATAAGCTAAATAAACTGTCTTAATCTTTTTTTGAAAGGGTTACCTGGTTTCTTCTGCTATCCATTCCATGAAAGGCTTGTGTCCTGCGTCGATCTCCCATGATATAATGCAGGGGACATCAAAAGGGTGCACTTCTTTTACCCCTTCTTCCAGCTCGGGGATTAGAGAGGTCTTGGTTTTCCCAAGCACCAGCACCTCTTCTTCCGATTGAACTTCTCCTTCCCAGTAAAAGAAGGACTTGAGCTTCGGAATAATATTAACGCAGGCGGCAAGCTTTTTTTCAACCAGGTGTTTCGCTATTTTTTCAGAGACCTCCATGGAAGGAGCGGTGATATAAAAGATGGAGTTTTGCATCCTGTTCCACCTCCCTCTAAGTAATAAACCAGCATCTCCCTGAAGTGATTTTCAGGACCGTTAAATAATCTCCTTAAAATAAAATTCAATGGATCTGGTTTGTTATCCTGCCGCTGGAACAAGGTTTTCTTTTGCTGATTGCACCAGCTTCATGATCCTGCAAACCTACAGGCTATTGCATGAAATGAGTTTAACCTGAGTGATTAGTAAACCAGTATTGGCCGAACAGGGCAAAGTAGGCCCTGTATTTAAGTCTGCCGAATCGGGATTTATATTGTAATCCACCATTATTGCTAGTGCTACATCAGACATGAAGGAAGAAGGTCTGGATATTATTGTGTAATTTGATTTCGGCTTGATTAATTGCTAAACTAATGAAGTGTTTGGGCAAGGTTAATTAGTCCGCGCAGAAAAAAGAATTTAACAGATAAGAGGTAGCTCATGTTTTATTTATACCTGGCTTTTCTTCTTTCCATCATGAATTTAACTTCAATAAAAATTCTACTGCCCGAGATTATGCTTGACCTGGGCGTGAGTTTGAACTGGCTAACCTGGGTTGTAAATGCTTATACCCTGCCGGTGGCGGCCTTGATCCCGATTGCCGGTAAAATCGGCGATAACCACGGTCCGCACCGCTTCTTCCTGGTGGGCCTCTTTACCCTGGGCCTGGGATCTCTGTTGTGTGGAACTGCCTTTTCCCTGGCCTGGCTGATAACAGGGAGGGTTGTGCAGGCTTTAGGTGCTGCTATGCTGGTGCCCAACTCCCTTGCCATCCTGCTGTCGAAATCAGATGAAGACAAACGCGGGCGCGTGCTGGGGATCTGGGGCAGCATTGGCGCTGCAGGCGCTGTAGTCGGACCGGTTGTCTCCGGCGCGCTGGCCGATTTTTTTTCCTGGAGAGGGTCTTTTGTAATTATCGGTATTCTCTGCCTGGTAGTAGTGGCGGCAGCAGCGCGAAACATGTTCGCCAACAATGAAATCGGTACCCTGGCAAAGCGGGAAAATAAAGTTTTTGACATCACCGGGTCACTAACGCTGATGACCGCCACAACCGGTCTTTTACTGGCCTTAACCCTGCTTCCCGACCTGGGATGGGAGAACAACTGGATCCGGGCAAGTCTGGTTGCCTTCGTCCTACTGATTTTTACTTTTTACAGGATTGAAAAAACGGCGGAGGATCCACTGCTTAATCCTTTGCTAATGCGTGATCCCCGCTTTAATCTGGGTCTGACGATCGGTTTTTTGGAGCAGTTGGTTGTGGCAGGGACGATGTT
>PUNG01000040.1 GCA_003551675.1 Thermoplasmata archaeon | reverse complement strand
AATAACTTTAAAGAACCAAAGTATAAGAAATACTCCGATCAAACCCCACTTGATATATATGGTCAAGTCCGCTCCTTCAGTGTACCCTATGAAAATATCGTTTCCCAAAAAAACCAAACTAAATAACAACCAAATCTCCAAGAATTCCCTTTGAGCGCTCATCCTCTTTAGATCGCTGAGTGAAGCCACTGAGAAGCTTCCTAAAAGAAAGATCAAGCCGTAGAGCTGGAAATTCGAGAGGGAAAGACTTAGTAACTCCATAAATAGGTATAATCAAACATTTATAAAAAAGTTACGAAGTCCTGATCAGTTTGAACTATCTCTCTTTAGTAAAAAATTCTAGTCCGAGGCCGAAAATTTTATCTATCACCTTCTTTGAATTAAGCCCGATCAATATGGCTGAAGAACATAACGTGCATGATTATGAAAAGGTAAGAGAAGAGTTCGGATGGGACGTTCCCGAATACTATAATTTTGCATTCGATGAACTCGATGAAAGAGCCAAAGAGATGCCTGACAAGGATGCATTGATATCCATAGACGATTCTGGCGAAAAAGCCCAAAGGCACACTTTCAAGGAATTGAGTGATCTATCCAACAGATTTGCAAATGTTTTAGGAGATCTTGGGCTCAAAAAGGGCGACAGAGCTATGGTTCTGATCCATAGAGTACCAGAATGGTACGTAGTCGTGCTCGGTATGATAAAACTAGGTGCGATACCGATCCCTACTCCCAACTTAGCCGTATCGGAAGATCTCACATATAGAGTAAACAGATCAAAAGCTAACACCATCGTAACCGACTGGTCCAATCATGAAAAAGTTGATGACGTGAGAGACCATGAGAAGATGTCATCTCTTGAGAATTTCATCTTGGTGGGCGCTGAAGATAAAAGAGAAGACTGGAAAGACTTTGAGGAACTCATGGACGAAGCGTCTTCAAAGCTTAGTCGTGAAGATGTAGAAGCAACGAAGAGCGAAGACCCTTTACTAATCTACTTCACTTCGGGAACCACTGGTCAACCTAAGATGGTGCTTCACACACATTCTTACCCACTTGGCCATGAAGTTACAGCGAGATTCGTTCAGGATCTCAGGAAAGACGATATAAACTGGACCATCGCTGATAATGGCTGGGCTAAGGCCGTTTGGGGCAAATTATTTGGACAGTGGATAGTGGGTGCTACGGTTGTACAGCAGAACATAACCGGTAGGTTCGATCCAGATAAGGCTCTCAAGATTCTTCAAGATCACGATATCACAACATTCTGTGTACCTCCGACCATATATAAGATGATGATAAATCAGGATGTGGAGAGTTATAACCTAACTTCTTTAAGACACTGTTTAAGTGCCGGCGAACCCTTGAATCCAGATGTCATAGATAAATGGGAAGAGTACACCGGACTCAGGATATACGACTATTACGGGCAAACGGAGACCGTGGCATTGGTTGCTAATTATCCTACCATGAAGGTCAAACCCGGTTCCATGGGCAAGCCGACACCTGGACACGAAGTGGATATACTAGATGACCAGGGAAATAAAGCAGATATCGGTGAAGAAGGCCACATAGCATTAAAAATCGAACCTGAAAGACCTCCTGGTCTTTTCAAAGAGTACTGGAAGGACGACGAAAAAACAGAGAGCGTCTTCCATGATGGATGGTATTACACAGGAGATAAGGCCTACAAAGATGAGGACGGATATTTCTGGTTCGTTGGTAGAGATGATGATGTCATCAAAGCTTCAGGATACAGGATAGGTCCATTTGAAGTAGAAAGTGCTCTGCAGGAGCATCCTGCGGTGCAGGAGCCCGCGGTCATAGGTGCTCCTCATGAGATCAGAACGAAGATAATCAAAGCGTACATAATACTGAACGACGATTACGAACCCAGTGAAGAGCTAAAAAAAGAACTGCAGGACCACGTAAAAAAAGTTACCGCGCCTTATAAGTATCCAAGGGAGATCGAATTCGTTGATGAACTTCCGAAGACCATAAGCGGTAAGATAAGAAGAACGGAGCTAAGAGAGATGGCGGAAAAGGAATTTCTAAAAGAGCATGAGCAACTTCCCTATTGAAACCGGACTTCGTGAAAAAGATATCGCCTGATCGAGAGTTCACTATATCTCGATCCACTCGACCAATTCGTCTATACTCTTTTTTGTGGGCGACTGTGGTTCTTCAGCCGGTATACCTATACTCATGCATACTTTGACATCATGATCTTCAGGAAGGTCCACCTTCTCTTTCAGGGCATCATGATCAAAGGATCCTATCCAACATGTTCCATATCCTAGTTCTACAGCGGCAAGTGATAGATGATCCATGGCTATCACTAGGTCGGTATTGGCCCATTTTTTATCTTTAGCCATTCCGATTATGAATGCGCCGGCATCCTGCACGAAGGCTTGGTCACAACATATGGATACAAGGTCTTTGAGGACCGTTGGATGGATAACGACTATAAATTTCCACGGCTGTAGATTTTTCGCTGATGGAGCCTGTCTAGCCGCCTCTAACATCTTATCTAGGTCGTCTTGGTCTATCGCCTCTCCAGTGTACGATCTAACGCTCTTCCTTTTATCTACGGCATCTAATACGTCCATGATAGCATGAGAATAGGGATGATTTTTTAAATTTTGCTATTCATCTACTGGCCAAAACTTGTATCCGTAGTATATCATCCCGTCTCTACTCTCTTCACCGAGCTTCCTCATGGTCGCCTCTACCTTCATACCCGACTCGACATCTTCGAGGTCAACGTTCACAAGATGTCCGGTCAATCTTACCCCTTCTTTCATCTCCACGATGGCCATGATATAGGGAGAGTGTTTATCGAACTCGGTATGCGGTTCATGTATCTCGGTATAAGTTACCACTTCACCTCTTCCATCTAGTTCAACCGGCTCCATATTTTGGAAACTCTCCCTTCTGCATTCGGGGCAGATCTTTCTAGGAGGAAAATACATCTTCTCACAATTTTTGCAGACTGAACCTATCCCCTTGTATCTTTGTTTGATCTCTCGCCAAAATCTTGGTATGGGCATCATGACCACCTCTTCAATATATGTACTATCGAACTTGCTCCAGTCCCGCCAATATTATGTATCAGACCGTATCTCGGTTCGTTCACCTGTCTTTCTCCGGCGTCTTCTCTCAACTGCAACACCGCCTCTACCGCTTGGTTTAAACCAACGGCACCCACCGGTCGTCCCTTTGCCTTCAGACCGCCGGAAGTGTTTATAGGTATGTGGGAGTTGATATCCGTTTTACCCTCTTCTGTTGCCTTACCACCTTCACCTTTTTTGAAGAATCCCAGGTCCTCTATGGACATTATCTCGGTTATGGTGTAATTATCATGTACTTCTGCAAAATCGATATCCCGAGGTCCGATACCTGCTCTGCTGTAAGCTTTTTTAGCAGCACGTTCTGTGGCTTTCATGGTACAGATATGTTTTCTCTCATGGACCGACATGTAGTCGCCTCCTTGTCCGATACCTGCTATCTTCACCGGTTTTCCATGGAAGCTTTCCGCCCTTTCCGCAGGACAGAGGACCACAGATGCCGCACCGTCTGAGATGGGAGCACAATCGAACATACCTAGAGGGTCCGCCACCATGGGTGCATTTTTTACGAATTCTTTCTTTATTTCTCTAGGGAACTGTGCATTAGGGTTCTTTGCGGCGTTGGAATGATTTTTTACAGCGACCTGAGCCAATTGATCCTTGGTGGTTCCGTATTTTTCCATATGATATCTTGCCATCATGGCATATAAAGAAACAAAGGTGGCTCCAAAAACCGTCTCCCACTCCTGGTCCGCGGTAGATGAAAGTATGTCTTTTGCTTCCTGCTCACCTACGTCGGTCATCTTTTCAGCTCCACCCACCACAACGATATCCTCCATACCGGAAGCTACCGCTTTAAACCCCTCGGCCAAGGCTATGCCACCTGATGCACTTCCAGATTCTACCCTAGTAGAGGGTACTTCGCTTATACCTGCATAATCCGCTATCAAAGGGGCTATGTGTTCTTGGTCTATGAGTTTACCCGCGGACATGTTGCCCACATATAACTTTTCCACTTCGTCTCCTTTCAAACCAGCGTCTTTTAATGCTTTAAGACCGGCTTCGATGCCTAGTTCCCTCAAAGATTTGTCCCAAAGTTCGCCTAATCGCGTTTCTCCAACACCTATTATAGCTACATCTCTCAAATCACTCACCTCCAGCAGATATCTTTTCTCTGAACTTAGCATAGATAGAATAGGATATGAATTCCTCTTCAGATATGATCTCCTTTATCGTTGGTACTTTATGATCTTTTATCTTTTTGATATTTTTTGTAACTTCGATATCAAAACTATCCGATCCCGCACCCGAACCGTAGCCGGTCACCAGTATGTTGTCTCCAGGATCTGCCTGATCCAGAGTTGCGGCTAAACCCAAAGGCACTGCGCCGGAATAGGTGTTTCCTATACGCGTCACAAGCAATCCTGGTTCTATTTGCTCCTGAGAAAACCCGATCTTTTTTGCCGCTTTTCTTGGAAATTTGCCGTTAGGTTGGTGAAATACCGCATAGTCGAAGTCTTCAGGTCCTTTGCCGGTCTCT
The DNA here is from genome assembly GCA_003551675.1 of Thermoplasmata archaeon. Lineage (GTDB taxonomy): Archaea > Thermoplasmatota > Thermoplasmata > Halarchaeoplasmatales > Halarchaeoplasmataceae > Natronoplasma > Natronoplasma halalkaliphilum. The sequence continues at coordinate 35,833 of PUNG01000040.1, read as the reverse complement.
TCAAAAAGTTTATTGGTACAGTTGGTCACATGTTTGAAGTAGGCCGGCTTACCGGTAAATCTACCGCCATGCTCAGGATACTTCTTGCCTTCTCTACGCCAAAAATCCGGTGTATCCGTAGTGTAAGAACATGTATGTTTTAACTTAGCCAAGAGATCACCTGCCCCTATTATATAAGCCGCTCCTCCAGCCGCAGTGGAATATTCTAGAGCATCACCCGGGGCGCCTTGAGATGTATCCGCACCTATAGCTATACCGTTTGTTATCATGCCTGAGCTCACCAATCCCATACAAGTTTGAAATGCGGCGGTACCCGCCTTACAGGCGAACTCGTAGTCCGCTGCGGTCAAGTGGGGCGTAGCGGCTAAAGAAGCTGCTACGATAGTAGCGGTGGGTTTCACCGCGTAAGGATGGGATTCAGAGCCCACATATATTGCATCTATTTCATCGCTATCGATATCCGCTCTCTGCATGGCCCACTTAGCAGCCTGGGTAGATATAGTGACCACGTCTTCGTCGGGGGCCGGTACGGATTTACTCTCGATTTTGAGACCACGTCCCATGACCTCTCCGTCTTCACCCCAGACTTCACCTATATCTTTTGGTTTTATCCTGTATTTTGGTACGTAACCTGCATATCCCTTTATACCAACTTCTTCTTTTGGCTTCATGGTAGTTCACATCCATTTTTTAATCTTTTAATCAATTCATCGACTTCAAGATCGGTTCTTATCAAAGGTACGCCTTCTTCTTCAGCAAGTTTTAATGATAATTCATCTATTTTTTTTGGTTTGATATAAGACACTGCGGCGGGAGTCAAAGGAGTAGAACGTATAGCTATCAGTGGAGACCTACCGTGTTCGACGCCTTTGAAGAATAATATCCGTTCGGTACTCCATCCGTATATACTCAGATAATCAAAGGATTTCATGGACAATATGGCCTTGATACTGTCTATGACCGTGTATCCGTATATTTCCTTCTCCCATTTTCCTTCAGATATGAATTCCCCTTCAACATTTTCTACCACTGTAGTCAGAGGTATCGATTTGGCAAATTCACCTATACTCAAAATTCCCTCCTGTCCCGGCTTAGAAAACCTTTCTATGACCTCGCCTCCCTTTTCGTTATCTATCTCGATGAGCGATTCTACGATCTTTTTGACCAGGGGTGTGCCCGGTTTACGTCTTCCTTTTTCGTAGTCGCTGATCACGGAAGAGGCTACATCCATATGGGAAGCAAGCTCTACCTGGGAAACTTGAAACATCTTTCTCCATTTTTTGATAACATCCCCGGGGTTTTCGGAAATGGTTATCTCTCCTGCAATTTTTTCTTTCAATTCCGTCATATTATCTCGGTGTATGAAAGGGGCCTATATAAAATTGTCGAAACCGCATTTCGTCAATAGTCTAAAAAACTGAATGAGTCATGTCATGAAAATATTGTATCTTTCACCTCTATAAATTCACGGCCATATCACCTATAATTCTTTGATGGAATCAACCGATATGCTTTTATCGATGATCGTACGGTATATATAACATGGTCGAATTAAGGTATCAAAAGATTTCCGATGCCGAGAGGTTCTATGAGATATTGAACAACCCAGACTTTGAATTTTTTGAGGTCCATGTGGATTCCGTCGAGGAGGAGCGAGAGTGGTTAAGAAAGAATTCGAAAAAAAGAAAGGAAGGTTTGGAGTACAACTATGCTATCATCTACGAGGGTGAAGTAGTAGGTGCCTGTGGGATAATGATCGACCAGCACCGAGAACATATCGGTGAGATAGGTTACTTTTTGGATAGATCGTATTGGGGGTATGGTATTACCACTAAAGCGGTGAAAAAGTTGGAGAAGATAGCTTTTGAGGAATTAGGCCTCCTACGTTTGCAGATACTCATGGAACCCGAAAATATTGCCAGTGTGAAGGTAGCTGAAAAATGTGGTTATTCAGAAGAGGGTTTGATGAAGAAGGCATACTTACGTGACGATGAGTATAGAGATTGTTTATTGTACGCAAAAGTGAGAAACTAACTATCCTCTATGAGATATCAGAGAATAGAAAAAAGGGAGGGAGGGGGAGTATCGTGATATGATAGGGAGGGAAGGGGGGAGGTTATCGTGATTGTGTAACTACTTGCACATATGTGCAAAGGTGCTATTTATAATTATCCCTCATCTCGTTTTGTATCACTTTTAGTGTTTTTTTACTCATGTAAAAATCGTAACTTATAGTTCAAAACCCGGGAGATCAATATGCCCGTGATATCGGTTCGAACTTATCCTCTCAAACTTTTTTTACTTATCATAGATTTCATCAGCTGAAAACCTCCATGGAGGTAATGCCCGTTGATCATCTTCAGAAATGCTTCCGTCATGGGATAGTCGATCTCTCCCTGACTGAATACTGGAAGATTGCGTATAGGCATCTCTTTTATCATGTTCTGCATCATAGATGTCATCTGCTCATGATCTTTTGACCTCTCTTTTATAGCTTTCTGGACTTCAGAAAACAATCTTTCTCCGACAGGTGTGTCTCTAACCGCACCTAGCGGGGTATTCATATCATAGGGTTTTTGAAAACCTTCGTTATGCGGTGGAAGGGACTTACCGTAAAGCTCTTCGAACACATCTCGACATATTTTTTTACCTGGTAACTCAAGATAGGCGGTTCGAACTGATGCATCTGTCATGACTCCGACTTTTTCATTCCCAGCAACCACGATATCTTCTTGTAGAACGATGTCTCTAGAAGATCTTCCCACCAAGATATTGAATACGCCCGACTCTAGGACCCATCTTTTTTCGGATGTGTTGTAATATGAAAATACTTTTGGTTCCAGTGAAAACGTGACGATCTTCTCTTCTCCAGGCTCCAATCTCACCTTTTTGAAGGCACCGAGCTCTTTCGGGGGCCGTAAAATATTCGAATCACAGGCTTCGACGTAAACCTGAACAACTTCCTTCCCCGGCCGATCTCCAGTATTTTTGATAGCGCACTTAAGATCTAATTCGCCTTCTCCGTCCCACTCGTCTTCTTCTATCCATAATCCAGATAACTCGAAATCGGTATAACTCAGGCCGTGGCCAAAAGGGAACATCACGTCTACATCAGCGTGATCATAATATCTGTAACCTACAAATATGCTCTCTCTGTATTCGACCGTGTTTTTACCTCCGGGAAAATAAGGATAGGATGGATTATCTTCCAATCGGTAAGGAAAGCTTTCGGCCAGTTTCCCACTGGGATTCTTCAACCCTAAGATGATGTCAGCTACAGCGCCGCCTCCCGCCTCTCCGCCTAGATATGCCTCTATGATTCCTTTTACATCCTCTATCCAAGGCATCTCCACCGGCGCTCCGTTCTGCAAGATGACTATCACTTGGTCGCTCACCTCACTTACTTTTTCTATGAGGATATTTTGGTTACTAGGTATCTTCATGTGATCCCTGTCGAATCCCTCCGATTCATAGCGGGCCGGTAAGCCTGCAAAGATGATGGTGATATCGGAAGAACCCGCTAAATCGACCGCTTCTTCCATCAAATCAGGATCGATACGATCTTCTTTCAGCCGATAACCCTGCGCGAATCTGATATTTTTAGGATCTTTATAAGATCTTTTTAATTCTTCCAAAGGCCGGTCGAGAGTATTCGGGCGTATCATGGAACTGCCGCTTCCCTGGTACCTTGGTTTCTTAGCTAACTCTCCTAGAACTGCGATAGATCTTCCTTTTTTGAGAGGTAGAACATCACCTTCGTTCTTCAACAGAACGGTACCTTCAGCGGCGATCTCCCTTGCCTTTTCGTGGTGTGCCGATCGGTGGTAAGTGAATCCGTCTTCGGCGCCGTCCGAAGTCCTTCGTATTATCTTTAGGATCCTTTTGACGGTTTCGTCTAATTTTTTTTCTGAAATCTCACCGTTTTTTACCGCTTTTAATATCAAATCGTCGTTCCTTGGATTATCTCCCGGCATCTCTACGTCTAGACCGGCTTTTAATGCTTTTACACGATCGTTGACAGCACCCCAATCGGAGATGAGTGCACCAGCATAGCCCCATTCCCTCCTCAAGATATCAATCAATAAATGCTGGTGCTCACTGCAGTAATCTCCATTGACTCTATTGTAAGCGCACATGACCGTCAGGGGATCCCCTTTGTTGATAGCTCTCTCAAACCCAGCTAGATATATCTCTCGAAGTGCCCTTTCATCTACTATGGCGTCGATGGTCATGCGGCGTTTTTCCTGGTTGTTCACTGCAAAATGCTTCAGGGATGTACCTATACCTTCAGACTGTACTCCCTCTATAAAACTCCCAGATATTTCACCCGAGAGATAGGGGTCTTCAGAGAAATATTCAAAGTTCCTTCCACACAGCGGCGAACGCTTGATGTTAGCGCCGGGTCCTAACAAAACGGCCACTTTCTCCTCTCGACATTCTTCTCCGATAGCTCGGCCGACTTCCTTTATCATCTCAGTATTCCAAGTGGAGGCTAAAAGAGAAGCCGTGGGGAAACAGGTGGCCGGGACGCTTTGCTCGATCCCTAAACTGTCTTCTGCATCATCTGGCAGTTTTCTGACTCCATGGGGTCCGTCTGTTACTAAGATAGAGGGTATGCCTGATCTCTCGAGCCCTTCAAGATGCCAAAAATCCTTTCCGGAGCAGAAGGATACTTTTTCCTCCAGCGTCATCTCCTCTAAAAGTTTCTCCATCGACTTCTTTTTTTCCATCTTAGCTACCTGTTATCAAGTCTGAGAACATATTTAATTTATGGTAATTTTTCTTCGTCTCTTTCAAACCTTTCTCTCGCATGTGTTGAATACCGGAACCGTTAGACCTTTATGGTAGTTATCTTGATAATCCAAAGATGACTTACCTCTGCATAGATATAGGAGCTACAAAGACCTTCGTAGGTATAGGTGAGAGGGGCTTTGAGTTCATCACTAAAATAAAAACCGATAAGTTCCTAGATGAGCCGAACCTCGAAGAACTGCCCATGGATGATATAAAAAAAGCCGTGATCGCCGTTCCCGGCCCCTTGGACCGTGAGAACGGGGTGATATATCCACCTAACATACCCGATAAAAAAGTAGACATGGTCGAACTGTTAAGTTCGGATATAGATACGTTTTTTTTAGTGAACGATTGCAGTGCTGGTGTTGTAGGTGAATACGTTTTTGGAGATGTACGTGCCTCGAACATGGTCTACATAACCATCAGCTCGGGTATAGGTGCGGGTGTGATAATCGAGGATAATTTGATCGAGGGCAGGATGGGAAATTTTGCAGAGATCGGTCATATAAAGGTAGGAGGTGATCGAAGATGTGGGTGCGGCGGAGAAGGTCACTGGGAGTCTTACTGTTCCGGCGATAATCTACCCGAATTCGCACTTGAGTTGACCGGAAAAGAATTCAAAGACTCAGAAGAGTTGTTCTTAAAATATCGAGAGGCAAACAGTGCCGCCAAAAAGACCATAGAGAAGATGAAAGAGTACAATGCCGCCGGTATATCCAACGTTGTCAACGCCTACAGCCCGGAAGTCATAGTGCTAGGAGGGGGTGTAGCGGTGAATCACCCAGAAGTGATCACTTCTGATCTTGAGTCCATGCTTGAAAAGGATGTCATCTGCGAGATGCCTGAAATAGCCGTTGCATCCTTGGACGATAGGTCCGTACTGTTCGGTCTCCTTGCTTTTTGTCAGCTAGACGAAAAAACAGACATCCTTAAGAGTCAAGATACCTCCATCAGGCCTCTCCGTCATGACTCTTAAAATAGAAAAAATAGATATGAAGGAATGTTCATCTCAAACAAAGCTGAGAATACTGAGCCACTCAGTGAAAATCATTTAATACTATAATTTAATAGATACAAGGAGACTAAACATATGGGAAAATCACCTAGTAAGAGATACCCGACCATAGGGGTATGTGGCCTTGACTGCGGTTTATGCCCGAGATATCATTCAGAAGGATCTTCAAGATGTCCTGGATGTTGTGGCCCCGATTTTTTTGATAAGCATCCCTCCTGTTCTTTTATAACCTGTTGTGTTAAGAAAAAAAACCTCGAAGTGTGTGTTGAGTGTCCACAGTTCCCCTGTTCCAGGATCAAAGATCAAAAATTGGAAGATTCTCCATCGTATCCGTCGTACAAAAAAGTCATACCTAATTTTAACTTTGTAAAAGAGAACGGCGTGGAAAGATTCGTGGACCATCAGAAAGAAAGGATAAATATACTTGAAATCCTATTGGAGGATTACAACGACGGCAGATCCAAGAGCTTTTTCTGCAGGGCTGCAACTTTACTCGAGCTCAAGGCCCTAAAAACCTCTTTGGAGGTGGCGGATCAAAGGATCGAAAAGGAAAAGATCGACCAGAAAGATGTTAAATGTAAATCTACTATCCTGAAAGCGTGCTTAACCGATGCTGCTCTTGAAGAAGGGATAGAACTTAAGATAAAAGCATAGGACGTAATATTATGAGATCCACCGTCAAGGAAAGGATATTACTTCATTTGGCGAACCACGTGAACGAAAATCATCAAACAGATACATCTCATTCCGTTTCCCAAAAGGGGATAATGAAGGCGGTTGGTGCCAGCAGAGGTTATGTCAGCAGGGCTCTTTCTTTCATGGTTAAAATGGGTTGGGTGGAGGAAGAAATGAAAGATGTAGGGAAAGAGCAAAAAAGGAAATTGAAAGTTTACCGTCTCACACATGAAGGGCGAGAGAAGGCGAAGAGCGTGCGTGACCGGTTTCTCAAAAAGCAGATAGTGGTAAAAAAATTAGATGAGGAAAAAAAGATAAGGCTAAAAGATATAGATGATCATACCCGGGATAGATATCCTCTCCTACGTGCTCTTCAGGATGTAGACGAGAAGGGCGTACTCGAAATAAATGAGCGGAAAGAGTTGGATAAGATATCTTTCGTAGATAGAAAAGAGGAAATCTCACGATTAGAAGAGTGTTTTAAAGAGGTGACCGAGGAAGGTAGTATTGTTCTCTTCATCTCCGGTGTTTCAGGGAGTGGAAAGACCGAGCTATGCATGGAATTCAAGGATAGATCGGACGAAAAAGATATCCTTTTTTTGAGCGGGGAAGCAAGGTCAGAACTATCGAAACCCTTTTTTCCTTTCATAAAAGCCTTTGGCGAAGATATAGATATAGATTTTAAAACCATAAGTAAAGCATCACTAGAAACGGACGATTATGAGTTTTTTCAGGCTAAAAAAACAGCTTACTTTGACGATATAGCCCAGCGTCTCAGAGAAGCATCTTTGGAGAAACCCATCATCATATTTTTGGATGATCTTCAATGGGCCGATGCTGCAAGTGTAGAACTACTGAAATATCTGACTAAAAATTTAGGCGGAGCACCTTTGTTGTTCTTATGTAACTATAGGTATGAGGAATTATCCGATGATCATCTATTGGAGGAACTGAAAAGGGAATTATCTTGGGAGGATGATTGTAGAACGATGATCCTGGATAATTTTGATATGGACGATTCGGCGGAATTGATGTTTGAAATAACAGGAGATCCTGCTCTTCCTTTCAGGTTCGTTAAATTACTTCACCGCATGAGTCATGGAAATCCACTGTTCTTGAAAGAATTCATGCGGCTCTTAATAGAGGATGGAAAAATACCTCCTTACTCGTCTGATTATCCCATGGAAGAAGATGAGTTGAAGATCCCCGAAACTCTAAAAAATGTGATAGAGAAAAGGTTGGATTCACACATATCTAAAAAGGCTCGTAGGATAGTTGAATTATGCTCAGTTATTGGAGGTGCCTTCTCTTTTGAATTGGTAAGTAAAATTGCTAATATCGATGAGATCGATCTTTTATACGGATTTGAGGAACTGGTAGATAAGGATATATTAGAAAAAAAATCCCAGGATGAATCTTTCGATTTCTCTCATCATCTGATCTCACAGATAGCTTACGAAAGGATCCCGTCTTGGAAAAAGAAAAAAATACATCTCTTGATAGCTGAGAATATCGAAGAGATGTACGAAAAAGAGCTCGAGGGCCATTATTCTGAGCTCGCTCGCCATCATGAGAAGGGAAAAGAGATGGGAAAGGCAGTCGACTATTATATAAAAGCAGGGAAGGAATCAGAAAATATATTCGCCCATGAAAATACCATCGATATGTATAAAAAAGTGATAGACTTAACCGCAGATATAGATGAAAAGTTAATAGATGAGATCAAAATAATCAAAAAGATCGCAAGGGCTTATTATCTGCTAGGTGATAATGAAAGGAGCAGGGAGTATCTGGCTCAAGCAGCAGTGAGAACGCATAAATGCGATGAAAAAAAAGCCATCTACTGCGGGATCGCCGAGACTTACATCACCCAGGAAGACTTTGACATGGCTCTTCGATATATAAAAGACGGTCTGGCGTTGAACGAAAAAAAGGACACGATCACCTGTAAACTTCTCAGTTTAAAGGGTTGGATATGCCTGATGAGAGGTGATCCGTACGAAGCAGAGAGGATATATGATAAAGAGAAGAGATTAGCAGAGGATATAGGCGGTGACAAAGAGATGGGGCAGGTTTATCATGACTTAGGCATGGTAGATCTGACTAAAAATAGATATTCTCAATCAATAGAAAAATTGAAAAAAGCCATCGACATAAGGGAAAATATCGATGATGATGTGGGGTTGAATAAGTCCTATCATAATATAGCGGTTGCCTACAAGCGTAAAGGAGACCCGGAGAGAACGGAAAAGTATTTTAAAAAATCTTTAAAGATTTGTGAAGATGTAGGGTACAAGGTGGGACTCATCAATGTTTTGTTGAATTTGGGTATATATCAATTAAATCAAGGAAAATGGAATCAATCTTTGTATTTATTAAAAAGGAGCAGTGAGATCGCCGAGGAATTGAAGGAGGAGAGACTTAAGGCACTCTCTTTTTCAAACCTCTCTTCTCTGTTTCTTTACCGTGGAGATCTAAATAAATCAAAGAGATACATCAAAAAATGTAAATCGATCTTAAAAAAAACTGAGGATGACTACGTCCGTGCCAAAATACTATTGACCGAATGTGCGTTGAAAAAGAAAGAAGGTAAATTGGATGAGGCCGAAGAAATCCTCGTCGAGAATAGCAATTTGTTAGAAAAGAGCGGCCTGTTCTGGGCACTAGCGGAGTCGTATGATCATCTTGGATGTATATATCATCACAGTGGAGACCTTGAAAGAGCGAAAAAGTGTTATGATAAAGCCGTCAGTACCGCAGACAAGGTAGAATTTCGCAAGGTCATATCTTCAGCCAAAAGTGGCATCGGAAATATTGAACTATCCTTAGGAGAAATCGAAGCTGCAAAAGAATGTTTTTCACAAGGTTTAGAGATCGCTGAGGAGTTGAATGAACATAGAGCGATGATACAGAATTTGATGGGTTTAGGTGAGGTTTATCTCAAGATGGATGAAACGGAAAAAGCAGAAGAGTATTTTTTGAGGGTAGCAAGAAAAGTAGAAAAAAGAAGCGAACCTTCTTTGTGTGCACAAAAGAAAATAGCCATGGGAAGACTGTATCTAAAAAAAGGTGACCACGAAACAGCGAGGAATGCTTTAAAAGATGCACTAGAAGAGAGCTCGGAGGCAGGAGATATGATCTGGAAGGCAAGGGCATTATATGAGTTGGGTATGTATCATGTGTCAGAACAAGATATGATAAAAGCCGAGAGATATCTAAAGGAATCGTTAGAAGCTTTTGAAAAGATAGGGATGAAACGGTGGCAAAAAAAGACGGAAAGAATGTTAGCTAGATCTGACAACAGGATGAACGATCAAAGAATTTAGGATATTGATTATTTAAACAAGGAAGAGGTAAATTTGTCTATAACGTTTAAATAACCCTCTCCCCCCTCTAATAGTATAACATGCCAGCCTCTTGGAAATATTTTGCTATACGGACCGCAAATATTCTTTTGACAGTTGTGATCGTAGCTCTGCTCCTATCTGCATTTGTCACCACGTTCAGGGAGGAAGATGCTATGTATGATATCAATAGGAGGGTGAAAGAGGAGGTGGAGCTCATGGAGTTCGACGATCCCGAGGCTGCCTATAATTATCGAGAAGAAAGGCTCCAAGAATTGAAAGAAGAAAACGGTTTCGATGGTTCGAGGATAGGTAGGGTCTTCGATCATGCTAAGGATATGATGACCTTCAACTTTGGGCAAACAGTAAGATTCACCTCACCCAGGGGAAGTCCATATATCTCAGATATAATAATGAGCTACCTTCCTTATACTATTTTGTTGTTCACCACGGCCGCCGCCATATATTCTGTGCTTGCCATATTTATAGGTCTAAAGATCGCTCAAAAAGCAGGTTCCAAACTGGATAAGCTCATCACTCTTTTGGGGGCTTCGTTGTCATCGGTACCTCTATGGTGGGCCGCCATGATCTTCGTGCTCATATTTTCATACATATTGGGATGGTACCCAACGCCTGTACCGTCTTACCCTACCGTTCAGACTCTTGGATATCGAGGATACTTTAAAGAGATTTTGATCAAGATGTCCCTGCCTTTGTTTACCATCGTGGTTGTGAGATTCGGAGCTACTACATGGATATCGAGAAACATCGTTACTAGGGTCCTAGAGGACGACTACATAATGAATGCTAGGGCAAAGGGCGTCCCTGAAAGTAAGGTCCTATACGGGCATACCCTGAAGACAGCAGGACCTCCAATAATAACCACGGTCATACTGGCATTATTAACATCCCTGGGAGGGGCACTCATAGCGGAAATCATATTTCAATGGCCCGGTATCGGATTTTTGTTGAGAATTGCGATCTCCGATAGGACTCAATATATTGGGGCGAGGGGTATCGAAGAACAGCTCATAGCGGCTATAACCTTCGTATTATCGGTGATCTCCATCATCGGACTTTACATCACTGACATCATATACGGCCTTTTAGATCCAAGGGTGGAGGTCGGTTATCAGTCTAGAGAGGAGGTGAAATGATATGGAGGGCCAAATATTTAGACTTCTAGCAATTTATTTGTTGTATTATGGCATAATACCCGGACTGATAATTTTTATTCTATTTAAAATAAAGAAAAAGAAAGATTTTATCAAAGGCTTCAATATATTTAGTGACAGACAGACAGATCGTTCTCAAGCGAGGATCGAGAAGAACAGTAAAGATCTAAGAAATCTACAGGTTTTACTCATAGTCCTACTTTTGGTTTCCATGCCTGTTTTGAATTTTGCTTCTCATGGTTTGCAGGATATTTCTATACGTAGGCATCGTTCTTATGCTTCCTGGGAGACAAGATTTCCCGCATACATAGATCGAGTGGGAGAAAAAATAGGTCCTAGTTCCGATATAGACGGAGTCATCGAATCCCTAGAGGACTCTGGTACCGATTGGTATCTAGACGATATTCGAGAACAGATCGATATTGAAGATATGAGTCGTATACCCGGTAGAATTACCTTTTATCAATTAAGGGCAACATCGAGTGAACATGAACGGATACTTATCACTTATTCTTATCTATCCCCCATACCCATCACTAGGTCCATGGAGTTCATCGTGATCGAAAGAACCGCTTTTCTCGAGGAGGATACCACCATAGTGTACCCTATCCCTCCTTCTCTAGGCGTTCCCTAATTGACGGTTTATATCAGAACAATCAAAAAGATATATTTACCACCATACCCATGCTCAAGAGAGACGTGTGAGGGCTTAGGATCGATGAAAGTAAGGATGTTTAGCTATGGTATGTTGTATCTCTTTGGTGAGTTTAGAGGTGATAGCCATCGTGGTTATCTTATACCTTATCTTGAGGCACGAGAGGGACAGATCCAGAATGAGAGCACCTATGATCACTCAAACCCCACATCTTCCACCGCCTCCACCACCTCCATCGGCACCAGCACTATGTCCTGATTGTGATGCTCAATTACGTCATATAGAAGAGTACGACAGGTGGTACTGCGATAACTGTAGGGAGTACAAGTGAAGTCTATATCATATGGAACACAGCAGATTTTTTTAAAGCACATGAGTCGATGGGATTCTTTTTTTAAGATATTAACCCTTGCCTTTAAATAGTGGTTTATATTTTGTGAGAATCAAGTGATGATTTATGGAAGGACTTACAATCGAAAACGTGGTAGCTTCATCCTCCATTGGAAAAGAATTAGACCTATGGGAAGTTCATGAAGCACTAGAGGGTTCAGAGTACGATCCAGATAAATTTCCTGGTTTGATCTACAAGATGAAAGACCCCAACACTTCTCTCCTGCTCTTTTCCAGTGGAAAGATGGTTTGTACGGGAGGAGTGACTCTCGACGAGCCCCAGAAGAGTGTAGACAAAATAAAGAGACTCTTAGATGAAGGAGGCATAGAAACAGCGGACGAAGTAGTAGCAAAAATACAAAATATAGTAGCTTCTTATGAATTAAAGACAGAGCTGAATCTGAACTCTGTAGCCATCACTCTTGGATTGGAAAGGGTAGAATATGAACCTGAACAGTTCCCCGGTTTGGTCTATCGTTTGGACGAATCACCGGTTGTTCTTTTACTATTCGGGTCCGGTAGGATGGTCTGTACCGGTGGAAAAAATGAGGAGCAGCTGGAAGACGGTGTCGAAAAGATAAAAGAAGAACTAAAAAAAGCCGGACTACTCTCGTAATTTTCTCAGCATACTGTACTCATAGACAAGGATCAAAAAAAAGAAAAAATTATAATCGAAAAGGGAGTTTATAGACTATGAATGTAAGATATATACCTATGATAGAAGCCGACGCAGAAAGACAGATGGCGATAGACGAATCACTGCTCAGATGCTATGATGAAGATGGAAGTGAACCTATGTTTAGGTTCTTCCGTTTCAAACCCTCGGCCATAACATTGGGATACACCCAGTCCCTTGAAGATACCATCAATGTAGACGTGTGTAAAAGTGAGAATATACCTTTTGTGAGAAGGATAACGGGAGGGGGTACCGTTTTCCACGATTATGAAGGGGAGATAACCTATTCTATGGTCACCGAGAAAAAGCACGGAAACATAGAAGAAAGTTTTGAAGAAAATCTGCAGCCCATAATAAATACTTTGAAAAGGATGGGATTAGATGCTAAATTCAAGCCTTATAACGATATTCTAGTAGGGAAGAAAAAGATCTCAGGAAGCGCTCAAAGGAGGGGAAAAAAGGGTATGCTTCAGCACGGAACTTTGATGTATGCAACGGATCTAGAAAAATTGTCGACGATCCTAAGATTGGATGAAGAAAAGCTGAAGAAGAAAGGCGCTGGATCATTTTTAGACCTTGTGACCACTGTAGAGAAGGAGATCGGCGAAAAACCGGACCCGGATGAACTGATAAGCATGATGAAAAAAGAGTATGAAAAGCACTTGGGAACGGAAGTCGAAGAACAGGGTCTGAGTGAAAAGGAAAAAGAACTAGCCTCTGAACTAGAAAAAAAATACGGTTCTCGGGACTGGACTTACAGAAGGGAGCTGGACTCACAGTGAGCACCGAAGAGCAAATAAGGGTATCATACGGTACCGCTCAAAAACTTGGTTTGAAGCAGGGACAGAGTGAAGAGGAACCCACTATCGCCTATCTGATGCTGCCCGGAGAAAGATGCAGAGGGGGATGCTCTTTTTGTCCACAGGCAAGAGGAGATCCGAGATGGCTTTCTAGGGTGTCTTGGCCTCTTTTGGAGCTACAAGATACGATAGAGAGGATAAAGGAATCCGACCTTACCCGGGTCTGTATACAGTCGCCAGATGTTCCTGATTATGATGATAAATTGATATCCGTAGTTGAAAATTTAGGTGATATGAAAAAACCCGTCTCTCTGTCTACGCCTCCACTCGACAAAAAAACTCTAGAATCTCTGAAAGATCCTGTCGATAGGGTAGGTATAGGCGTAGATGCCGCCACCGACCGTTTGAGAAAGGAGAAGAAAAGGAACTATGAACCCATCATATTTTGGAACTACTTGGGAAAGGCCGTAGATATCTATGGTGACGGGAATGTCACGGCTCACTTGATAGCGGGTTTGGGTGAAACGTTAGAAGAATTGGCTGTAGCCATAAAACGATCTTTGAGAGCCGGTGCCAGTGTGTCACTGTTTCCTTTTAAAGGTACAGCAAGGGGCCGTAACCAGGACGAAGTGGATATCATCTACTACCGCAGGGCCCAATTATTACTTGCACTTTTAGATCAAGATCATGAAGTCGAAGAAGCTCTTCACTTGATCCTAGATGATCCGGAAACTGTGTTTGAAGTCGTTGATGAAAAGAAAGCTTTTCAAACCAGAGGCTGCCCTGGCTGCAACCGACCGTACTACACCACTTCTCCGGGAGAAGAACACAAAAACTACCCACGAGAACCTACTCCGGAAGAGATAAGCAGAATAAAAGAACAGGTAACAGGAGTTGAGGCGTAAATATGGATCCCACGGAAAAAACCATGAGAGCCTACGATGAGATAGCAGAGAAGTATTGTGAAAAGACCATGAAAGAAGGAAAGAGGAACTTTCAAAAAATGATGTTAGATAGGACATTGGATCATCTCCACCCAAAGTCTAGGATCATCGATTTGGGTTGTGGCGATGGTAGAGATACGGAATACATGAGAAAAAAAAACTTCGATGTAGTAGGCATCGATTTTTCTCAAGGTATGATATCGTTAGCGAGGAAAAAATATCCCCGATGTGCCTTTCTTGATCAGGACATCAGAGATACAGTATTTCCCGACGATATGTTTCACGGGGCTTGGGCCAACGCTTCGCTGATCAACCTCCCGAAATCGGAGCTGTCTCATGCTGAGAAAGAGATTTACAGGATCGTAGAACCCGGTGGATTATTCTGTTTTAGTTTTAAGGAGGGAAAAAAGGAAGGTTTCGAAACCAGCGTTATCGATGAAAATGAGCGGTACTACTCTTATTACTCTCTAGATGAGATCAAAGAATCTCTTAACTTATTCAACGTATTCAAGAGTGAAATATGCCCAGAGAAAGTGTTCGGCCATGAGTTCATATACTGCTGGGCTAGAGCTAGAAGATGACTAGCTCATAAGAACCCTCTAAAGGGTCCGAGTAAGTAACCAGCGGCTAAGGTGCCCACTATCAGCGCCACCAGGATAGCATAATTCATCACACTCCAAGCAAATATTTTTCTACCGTCTAATGGTCCCAGTGGTAATAAATTGAATCCACCGATGAACAAGTTAACGAACGCAACGAAAGCTAGTATGAAAGATAAAAAATCTAATCCGGCTATCAAAGTGAAATAAGCCCCGATCAAAAAACCTGCACCGACTACCCAATTCGTTGCAGGTCCGACGGCGCTGATCTTACCGTTCTGTTCTCTAGTTATATATCCCCTGATCATCACCGCGCCCGGGGCGGCGAAAACGAACCCGAATAGACTAAAAAGCAGTGCCAACATCAGCCCCCATCGCCACATCCTGAATTCGGCCCAGCATCCGTATACTCTAGCCATTTTACGGTGTGCTAATTCGTGAAACAAAAATGCGGTTCCAACGGATATGAAAGAGATCAAAAGGAATACGGGAAAATATCCTGAAAAGATGCCGGCAGTGCCTCCGGAGAAGCTTATAGCAAAGGCTAAGGTAAGTACTCCTAGTGCTATCAGTAGGTGCCTTTTTTCGACATCGCTCAAACCTTTTTTTGTTCGAAAGTCTATCTGAGTATAACCTTGTCTCATTTTTTGAACACCTCGTCTTTAAAACGTTTCTCTATTTTTTCGATGGCATCCTTTTTATCTTTGAATTCGTCTAGAGGTACACGTCCTCCGGCCGCGTGTGTGTGTCCTCCACCTTCCCCTATATCAGAGTATGCATTTTTCATCACTTTACCTACATGTGTCAGCAAATCTTTACTTCTAGCCGACATATGTATTTTATCGTCTATTATGCCGTAGACTAAAACAGTGAGGATATCTCTTTCTCTCAGTAGGAAATCCGCTATCTGAGGAAGATCATCTCTATGGTCTAACTCACCTGAAAAGGCGGTGAGAACGGTATCTTCTATCTTTCTGTTGTTGATGGCTATACCCATGGATTTCATGGTCTCCGGATACAAGGATGGTTCTTTTAATATGTCTAGTATGTCTTTGTCCGCTAGAGAAGAAAGATAGGATATGGCTTTGTAATCTGCGGTGGATATGTTTTTTGTGTAATCATGGGTATCCGTTTTTATACCCACCAATAGAGCGGAAGCCAATAGAGGACTTATTGATATTTCTAGGTTCTGTAGATGTTTGGTCATGAGTGTCGAGGTCGCACCCACGTCGTTCCTTATCTCTTGAAATTCTTTTGCTCCGCACTCTTTATTGGTGTAATGGTGATCGATCACGATGTCTGGTTCCATATTTTTTGGTAGTATGTTGTTGGACCCCGGTTGGGCGAAATCTATGAACACGATCTTTTGGTATTCATCGACTATCTTCGACACTGAATCTTCATCTATATTTTTTACGTCAAAACCAGTATTTTCTAAGAATATCTCGTTGGCAGGATGTCCTATAGATCCTCCAAAAAATATCGTGGATTCAATTTTTTCCGCGTCGCATATCTCTTCAAAAGCCACCGCAGAAGCTATAGCATCAGGATCAGGATTGTCATGGATAAAGATGGCTATATTTCCTTGGGTGGAACATACTGCTTTTTTTAATTTTTCACTCTTATTTTTCAAAATATGTGTGTCTATTTTTTTAAAAAGGGTGTTTAATATCTCTTGATCTTTTTTAACCACGCCTTTCAACGCATGATCCTTTTCCATATCCTTGGTATCGTTAACGAGAGCGATTTGATATATATCGGAACTTATGTTATTCACCTCTTCTGAAAGGTATATCAGTTCCTTTTCGTTCAAAGTCAAATAGGCGATGATCTCAATCTTATGTTCATTCTTTTTAACGAAGTCGAGTAGATTTTTTTCTTTGCCTTTTTGATAAGTAAAGCATCTGATCTCATCGACAGCTCTTTTTTCTACGGCCTCTTTGGTCTTGTCTATGACCTCTTTTTCTCCGTAAAATACGTACATGATATTGACTTCCTTTATCAACCAAAGGTAAGGTCGAATCCACTTTTAACTTTTCCTAAAAATTTTGATTTCACACTGTTTTCTGATATCGAACACACGAGACAAGCTTTATTTTCCCTCACCTCGTCCTGTGTCCAATGCAGGAAGCTGAGTACTTTTTCAGGTTCTTTATAATTGCTGAGAAGAGAAATACTTGAAAGTAAGATCACTGAATGATCATGTTTTTTTAAGAAGGCTCCTATCTCATTGGACAGGTTTGTGAGATTTGAAGGATGGATCCTCTTTACCTTGATACCATCTAGATTATCATCACTCTTTTTTCTGCTAGACAGTATGATCATAACGCTATTTTTATTCAGAGACGAAGAGTCGCTGATACGATTTAAAATTTTATCGGGAGAAAGACGGGTGATAAACATTATAGGTATGTTAGATTCTATTACTAATTCCAATACATCTACGGCTTCACTGGGTTTATCTTCTACGAATAGGTACGAATCGCCGGGTTTCCAAAGGATCTCGCCGGATGTAAGTTCATCCCCATGGCCCTCTTTTGAACCTAAATCCAATTCGCCAGTATTTTCTTTCAATTCTTCTCTCTTAGTTTCTAATTCCTGGTAAAGTGTGCCTATCCTACTCTCTACTCTACTTTTAAGCTCCCATCCGTCGTACCTAGATATCAGACTATTTATGTCTGACCAAGCGTCTTTTTGCCCCTCTTCGTATCCTTTAAGGTATAACTTTATCTTCTTGTCTTCGTCCATATACACCACTCGATTAAAGCGACTTGAGGATCAACCTATATAGCTCAGATCTTCTTTTCCGCTCTCCTGCTGCTGAAGTCCGGCCATATCCATCTCTTTGACCTTGTTGGTCAGCTCTTCGACTTCCTCAGCCTTTTCATCCAATTTATCATATCTTATCTCAGTCCCTATATACCGCATGAGTTTTTTCAGCACCGCTCTAGCCGCCGCAGGATCCACGAAGTAGCCAGAGGTCTCTCCCATAAGGCATACTCCGCTTATATCGTATATCTTTTCTCCTAATCCTAGTAAAAGACCGCTAGCGCCTACGATCCCTGAGGCAGGATGCTCTTTTGAAAATTCCACCTCCAATTCTTTCATCTCTTGGACTTTTTCGTGTGTCGTTGCAGCACCTAAGACTTTGGGTTCATCGATCATCTCTCCTCTACTGTAGCCGCCCAGTGAGACCAATTCTTTAACCCCCATCTCTTTGGCCACGGACAGCATCTTGTCGGTCAATTGATACTGTCCCTGGGGTGTCATACCTTGGTAATCCCCTGTGAGCAGTAGGAGATCGGTGTGGTTTTCACCTACATCTTTCTTGAAATAGAGCTGATTGTTGACTAATTGAGATAAACCTTCATCATCCACCAGTACTTGAGGCGGAAAGTAAAGAGAAAATATATCTGCGCACTTTTCCGCATCTATCTCTTCTATCAGGTGCTCTACTCCAAGCTTACCCACGTTTCCTACCCCGGGTAATCCTTCGATAAGTAGTGCGTCTTCCAGGTTCGGTTTTTCAACGAAATCTATGATTATATCGTCCATATTATCATCCATATCAACTTTTTTTAGTTTCTATCTGTTTCCTTCTATACTCACCGTATTTATCTTCGGGTGAGTAATGAGGCGGTTTGGGATTTACAGTCCTTTCGTCACATCTTTCACATCTTTTTTTGAGACTGTATCCGTTACATGAAGGACATCTTCTGATTTTTTTCATCTCAAAATCACCTCTTAGATGAGAAGGGGGTCTTATATATTTAAGGATTGTCTTGATCTCATTTCCTGCCAACTTGTTATTTTTTCTCGATGGTTTCTAGGGGGTTTTAGAATAAGATGTATTAGATGCTAAGGTGAGCCTGAGAACCACTATATCCAATATCCCTACTATAAGTGGTAAGATCCAGCCCATACGGGGACCCCATGTTCTCTCTTCTTGTCCGACTGAACCGCCTCCGGCGAAATAGAGTGGTCCACGATTAGGACCCACTTCATCCCAGTCCATGTCCTCCTCGAAAGCGTCGGGGAGGTCCAACCATAAATATATCGGTGCCAAGAAGGCGAATAAGATCCCTATTACGGCAAGACCGGCACCTATCTTTGGATTTAGTTTACCTATGCCTACTAGAATAGATCCTAATAATCCAAGTATGGATCCCACGATCGCGACCATGATGAATAACTCCGTGGTACTAAATGTAGATCCAACCTCATTTAATCCCTCTTCATTATAATCATAGGTATGGCTTTCTCCATCTACCGTAACTTCCATCTCCTTTAGATGAAAATCCATGCTCGTCTCAACCTCACCATCATCTGACGGAGCTTCCGAAGTAAAATTGTACCAAGGCGTGCCGAGAGAAAAAATTAACAGCATTATCGCGATCACTGCCACCACCGCACCTATCATCGCTTTCGTATCCATCTTTTTCATCCGTCTTTGATAAATAAGGCTAAACTATATATTTCTTCCGCAAAGAAATCATCATCCTTCAACGGTGGTGTTTTCGTCATCTCTCTTTCTTTTGGATCAATCCGAGACTCCCGATCTTATAAGGTATGACCTTTTTTGCTTCAACGAAATCAGAAAAAGCATCGCTGAAGTCGATGTTATCTGAAAGTAAAAAACCTTCCTTCATCAGATGATACCAAGCTATTGAAAATTCGAACATCATGGTTTCATAAGAGTGACCGCTGTCGTGTAAAAATAAATCTATATTGTGGGAGAGGTTCTCGAATATTTTGGGCAGTTCGTAATAACTGTTTCCTTCTTTCAAAGTCCACCTGTCTCTAAGTTCCTCAGGTACCGCCCAACCGGGCCTTTTTCCCGGTGGGATCACCGCACCGCTCCTTTCTTTATCCTCTAACTCGTCGATATTTGCGGGTAGATCCACGGAAAAAAGTTTACCTCTTTGATTATCGTTTAATGCCTTCAGTATCACGGACGTGGAGAATCCGTTGCATACACCGGTCTCCACTACGATATCTGGCTTTTCTTTGACCAGTAGTCGGTACAATTTTTCTCCGCTATTTCTCCCTAATATAGCGGGATGATACTCTTCATACCTGGTGAACTCATCTTCTATCCTTTTAGCAACATCTTCGACAAATTTTTGGATGTCATCGTTCTCAGGGCCGACTCTGTATTCCTCCAACTCGGAAAGGTAGCTTTCTTTCATGATATCATCACTTCAACACTTCAACATGGCTTTACCCATCTAATATCGATTTGTATTCGGGGATCACATCTTGATCGAAGGCTTTCATCCCTTCACTGGTCTTGTGATGCACCATCATATCCTCTATGACGCTGAAAGGTATGGTTGCGATCTCAACACCCAGCTCGGCACATTGCCTGACCTGTCTAGCTGATCTTATACTCGCGGCTATTATCTTGGTTTCGTAAGAATAATTGTCCAAAATATTCTTCATGGACCAAACTAGGTCTATGCCAGAAAATAAACCGTGGTCGTTGCCCCAGTCGAAAAGATCCATCACTTCTTGGTTTTGGTAAACAACATCATCGAGTTCTTCTTTAGATATCTTGTCCCGGATATGGAAGTCTCTTACCCTTTCGGTCAGTTCCGAGGGGTAGTAAATTCCTTTGGGGTAGTCCTCTCCTCTATCTAATCCGATGCGGTTTCGGATGTGATCGTCTATCCTTCCTAAAAATGGGCTGACGTATTCGGCTCCCGCTTTCGCGGCCATCAACGCTTGATTTGGTTTCATAACTAGAGTACAGTTGACGGGTATACCTGTTTCACTCAAAGTCTTTATAGCCTTCACACCTTCAAAATTATCGTCGCCTTCTTTCATGGCGGTATTGACTGGGATCTTGATCACTACGTTTTCATTTATATGGTTGAACTGCTCATACAGTGTTTCTGCTTCTTTGACCATCTTTTCTTGCTTTATCTCGGTCACTTCTAAACTCACAGGTCCGTCGACGGTTTCTAATATCTCGACTATATGTTTGTCGAGGCTCATATCTCCCTGAGCAGAGTCGACCGCCTTCTTGATCAGCGAGGGATTGGTGGTCACTCCGTCTAAGATCCCCCATGATTCTGCTTCTTTTATCTCGTCTAGATCTGCCGTATCTACAAATATATCCATCTTATCACCTTTTTTTTCATCATCGATTCCTCATATTTATCTTCTTTCCAACACATCGTGTGCGCTTTCGACTATATGTTCCGCGGTCAAGCCGTACTTATCCATCAGTTCGTCGCTTTCGCCGGACTCTCCGAATACGTTCGGTATTCCTACTCGCTTCATAGGCACGTGATAACTGCTTTCGGAGATGACCTGAGATATGCCGCTTCCCATGCCCTGGCTGACTACATGTTCTTCGGCGGTTACGATACCGCCCGTATCTTTAGCTGCTCTTACGATGCTCTTATCGTCTAAAGGTTTGATGGTACTCATGTTCAACACCCTAGCGTCCATGTCGTGCTGTTTATCGAGTATCTTCGCCGCCTTTAAACATTCAGAAACCATTATACCGGTTCCGATGAGGGTGACGTCTTCTCCCTCTCTGACCAGTTTGGCTTTCCCTATATCGAAGGGATCATCTTTCTCTGTGATGATGGGAACATTAGAACGGCCCAACCTCATATAGAATGGACCTTTTTCTTCGGCTATGGCGAATGTAGCTTTTCTACTTTCGTGATAATCCGCTGGAGCTACCACCCTCATGTTGGGTAGAACTCTCATCAGGGCTATGTCTTCCAGCATCTGGTGAGAAGCACCGTCTCCACCGACGGTTATACCCGCGTGGGTGGAAACTATCTTCACATCCAACTCAGGGTAAGCGATGCTCTGTCTGACCTGATCATAAGCTCGGCCCGTTGCAAAGACCGCGAAAGTACTAGAAAAAACGGTCTTCCCTGAGAGTGCGAGACCGGCGGAAACTCCAGTCATATTCTGTTCCGCGATCCCTACATTGAACATCCTTTCCGGAAATTCGTTTCCAAATTTTTTTACACGGCAGGAACCGCATAGATCAGCACCAACTACGACTATATTATCTTTTTTTCTTCCAAGTTCGACAAGAGTTTCTCCATAAGCGTCTCTCTGTTTTGCCATCTCCCACATATCAATCGCCTCCTTGAGTGTTGTTTTTCTCTCCGAGTGCCTCAAGAGCCACTTCCAACTGTTCATCGTTGGCGGCTTTACCGTGGAAAGCTAAGGATCCTTCCATGAAAGGAACACCTTTGCCTTTGATGGTATGGGCGATTATCATGGTCGGTTGTCCATGTATCTCTTCCGCTCTTTCAACTGCGTCCACTATCTGGTCCATCTCGTGACCTTCTATTTCTAACACATGCCAACCGAAGGCGTTCCATTTAGATACTATGGGTTCTATGGACATGACCTCTTCGGTCGATCCGTCGATCTGAAGGTTGTTCCTATCCAAAAATACTATCAGATTATCCAACTTGTTATGGCTCGCGAACATCGCAGCCTCCCATATCTGACCGGATTGTATCTCTCCGTCTCCGCATATGGCGAAAACTCTGTAAGCTTCCCTATCGAGCTTAGCTGCTAACGCCATACCCGACGCGATGGATATACCCTGACCCAATGATCCCGTGGAAGCATCTACTCCCGGTGTGGTTTTAACATGAGGATGTCCCTGCAACTGGGAACCCAGCTTTCTGAGGCTCATGAGTTTTTCCACTGGAAAGTAACCGGCTTCCGCTAACACTCCGTACAGGGCCGGAGCCGCATGGCCTTTACTCAAAACCAATCGGTCTCTTTTGGGCCACTTTGGATCGTCAGGTTTATGATCCATTATCTCAAAATATAAAGCGGTCAATATGTCCGTAGCTGAAAGAGATCCACCGGGGTGGCCAGATCCAGCTTCATGGGTGCTTTCCACTATGTGTACTCTTACTCTTCTTGCGATCTCTTTTAATTCTTCTATCTTTGAATCGGTTAACGCGGGCATTTATTATACTCCTCCAAAGTGATCTTATATCTCTTCGTGATGTCAAATACGGTGAACCTAATTATCTTTTTTGGGCATCATGTAGGCTTTTTCGTCTTTAAGCTTTATCCTGCCTTCTCCAAAGGCTCCTACCACCTTTGGTAGTAATCTATGTTCCTCTTCCAACACCCTTTCAGATAGACTATCTATATCATCGTCGTACTTTACCGGGACGCATCTTTGGGCGATTATAGGTCCCATATCCACCTCGTTGGTGACGAAGTGTACGCTGCATCCCGATACTTTCATACCCGAATTCAACACGGCACGGTGTACATGCTCTCCGTACATACCTGGTCCTCCGAAGAGGGGTAATAATGCGGGATGTATGTTTATCATCTTTCCAAAATATCTGTCGACGAAGTGATCCGTAAGGATACGCATGTAACCCGCTAGTACTATAAGGTCAGGCTCATACTCGTCGAATATTTGGATTATCTCTTCTTCGTGTTCTCGTCTGGTTTTTCCTTTGTGATCGATCACGTGATAATCTATACCGTGTTTTTTCGCCCTTTCAATACAGTATGCGTCAGGATCATTGGTAACTAACAATACTATCCTGACATCGATCTCTCCGGATTCCACAGCATCTATGATGGATTGGAAATCTGTCCCTCCTCCGGAAGCCATTACCGCTATATCTATCATGTTTCTTAGTTAATCTCGCCCTTTATTAAAAATATTCGGATAGATGGAAAAGGAGATAACCTCCTATTGAGGAGAGATGATCGGTTAGTTAGCAGAAAGATGTGTAGTTTTATCCTTCTAAAACGGCATAGTTATAACTTTGGATCGGCTAAAACAAAAGTTTTCTACGCAGCATATCTTTACAAAATTTCAGATGTGGAAAACGAAGAGAATTCTACATACCTAGGGTTCGTTAACCCAAATCATATATAATATGGAATTATTTAAGATCTAGACGCATGTAGGATATAGGACCAAAAAATACCTCCAAATAGATCTATTTCCTTGTATCCGCAGTAGCAACGAGGGTAAAGTGGAACTTGTTCCACGGGTATACCCTGTCTAGAATATGGAGGATTATTGCTCAAACATGACAACTAAAATATGACAACTAAAATTTAGGTTTTAAACCTAATTTTTGAGAATTAATTTATTTTAATACTTTGTTCTATATCAGTCTGTATGATGCCGAAAATGCCAAAAAAGTTTGAGTTTGCGGATGTAGAAGAGCTTGTGACCCCTGTAAGGTTGGTTTTTTTCTTAGTAATAGCCTTTCAGGTAATGGAAAGAATATTTTTTGGGCCTATGTTTGAATCCGATTGTCCAAAAGAAGACTTGGACGAAGAGATCGATAATATCCCTGTGATTTTGACACCACAATCGCAATGGTGGCTTAAGGATCTCACAATACTTCGCGAAGTAAAGGCCATTGCGCTAGATCCTCGAGATGTCCTAGGTGATAAGATCTTTAAGGTTAGAACAGGACTACCCAAAGAAGTTTCAGGTGATCCACCTAAAGTAAGTGACGACAAAAAAGATATCTGTCCTTCAAGAGCTTTATCCGAAAGAGCACAGAAACAAATCCGAAAGACCATTGAGATGATCAACAGGTTCGATATCGATCATATATTTTACTTCTATTACCTATTAGACCCGGTAGAGAGTGGACCGCACGAACTTCAGTGTTTCTGTCCAAAATGTATGGAGACTTGGAACGATAGATTCGAACTTGGATATGAACCGAGTGAAATATTCGAAGCTGTCGAAGCCGCTATGAGCGGTAAGCAATTGAAGACTTATGATGATGTTAGAGCAGATTACAGAATAAGAGAGTTTGCTACTGGAGAAGAGATAATGGAAGGATGCACGGAGGATGAAATTATTGATATAAGACGTGATATAGACGAGATCACACAATGGAAAAAAGAAGTATACACGGAATTACGTGATATCTTCAAGTATCAGGGTGAACTAGTAAAAGAATTCAATCATGAGGTCCTATATGCTATCAAGGAGAACACGAACGCTACTATCCGGGTGATACCAACTGCTCTCCACTATGATCTCTTTGAAGAGGAAGATCACCTTACAGATTACTTTGATATAGCAGGTTTTGACCCGGAATTGATGGATGAATTTGAGGTGGAGTGCATTTTCGGCCGCTTACCACAGTGGGGAGGAGATCTGATTCAGGAATTTCCTACAAAAAAGCGAGGGATCTATGTGTATACTGGAGATGATGATGAGTTCAATCGGAGGATCATCTCGCAAGAGATCGAGTCTGGAGAAGCCTTCGTCTCCCCTGAAGAAGATAACGATGATCTATGGAGAGTACTTGAGAGTTTATCTATATGGGGGATAAAGAATGACTAAAAGAAGAGCGGAGAAAGTAGTGGTAAAGCCGATATCATCAATTTCACTTCCAAAGGAAAAGCTTAATGAATTCATGGAGGATTTCAAATGTAATCGATTCCTACCTGAAAAGGGTGAAAAGTTCAACTTGGGTCCAATCGAGATATTACTGTTGGATGTTAAGCCTGTTGGAGCTAGGATTACTGGATCTACTACAGAGGTGGAACTCATAACGGATGACACAGCAATAAAGGAAGAAAAAACTATAGATGATGATGTAATTAAAAAAATGGGCGAAGATGTCAAAGTAACAGATTTTCTGGATCCAGAACTTCTCGGAGATAAACAGAGGACGATTGTAGAGCTGATCAATGATAAGTTAGACGGAAAAGATATTCCGATGCCTCCGGTGCTCTTCTTACTAGGTCCTCCCTCAACAAGCAAAACAAAGATTCTGAAAAGCATCGAGAAGAAAGCTAAAAGGACGGGTTGGAAAGTGAAGTTTATAGATGGTCCGACTCTAAATGATAAGTATCATGGAGAAACAGCTAAAATGATCATGAGTATCAAGGAGGAAGTTGAACAGAAATTTGTTTTACTCATCGACGAGGTTGACTCTATTGTTGGCAAAAGAAATGTTAGAGATGAATTTACTAGAGATTATCTATTCGAAACGGTCACAAGTTTGAATCTTTTGTTGGATGAGATAATAGATAATTCAGCGATCGCGATCTTTACAAGCAATGCAGGAGAAACCATCATTGATGATGCCATCCTCAACAGGAGCTTACCGGTTTTAAGGGACACTATAGGGGAGGAAAAAGTCAAGAGATTTATTGAGATGTATGCCAAAAACCCGGAATTCGATCTTTCTGCCGACGAAATTGAAGAAATTCAACAGCTCGATCTATCCGACTTCAGGGAAGCAGAGAAAGTGATACGCTTGAAAGCATCCGGATTGAGGACTGAAGAAGCAAAGAAATTTTTGAGAGATGAGAAAGAAAAGGACAAATTTATATATCATAGGTGATATTATGGTTGATGAAAGCTCGAAAAAAAAGATCGACACTAGACAGATCAATTTCTACGAATCGAAGGCATTGAAGGATAAGCGATCAGAAGAAGATATA
This sequence comes from Thermoplasmata archaeon, assembly GCA_003551675.1. Lineage (GTDB taxonomy): Archaea > Thermoplasmatota > Thermoplasmata > Halarchaeoplasmatales > Halarchaeoplasmataceae > Natronoplasma > Natronoplasma halalkaliphilum. The sequence continues at coordinate 9,318 of PUNG01000040.1, read as the reverse complement.
CTAGATATCAAGGAGTTCTTGATTGAGAAAAGGGTCCCTGAATATAGACCCTTCTATAAAGGTGCTACATTAGAGAATTTGGTTGGACTGAGTCAAGACTTCAAAGAACGATTGATAAGACCCATCATCAGTAGGATGATAGATTCCACAAACGACGTAAAAGACCTACGACCATTATCTTTTATTTTCGAGGGTATGCCGGGTGTAGGTAAGAGTGTGACTAGCAGAGTCCTAGCTAACAGCTTTGATACGGAGCTGAAAACTCTGCAGTTAGCCAATATTCAATCTAAATGGGTCGGTGAAGGCGAACATAATTTTCATAATTTTATAGAAGATGCCATGATCCTAGCCGAAAGTTACTATCCAAGACCTGTAGTAATTAGGTGTGAGGAGGCCGAAGTCCTTCTCCGAAGCAAGAAAGCATACTTTGGTAAGGGATCAAAAACTGATGGGTACGGAGAGTTACTACCCATCTTACTATCTCATCTTTCAGGTGATTACCTTAATGAAGAGCATTCTAGGTCTTTTCTCCTTTGGATCTTTAATGTGAACGAGAAAGAAGTAATAGGAAAGGCCCTCAGAAGCCGTTCGATACCATTCAATTTTCCCCTTCCAGATCCCAATACTTGCGCGAAGCTTCTTATTTATGGTACACTGGGAAAGGGATATCTGGTCAAGGATTATAGAGAGATTGACTGGAAAAAACTAGGGAACGTAGCCTTCTCGGATAACCTCTCTCATCGACAGATCATCCGAGCATGCGAAATATCAAAATCGAATGCAGTCATGAGGGATATACTTGGTTCTAAAGATGTTGAATATATCTCCGAACTGGTGAGTGATCCTTCCCTAGTATTTGACAGATGTGGAAACTACTCGATAAGAGAAGCAGATATCAGTTACGGGCTAAAAGAGGTCATAAAACAAAAGGCTGTCTTTACTGACAAGTATCCAAACCGCTAGGGTCAGAGATGAAAACTATTTTTTCTTTTTTTTCAATTTGTTCAGTGCTGAAGAGGCCGCTGTTTTTACTCTATCATCGTAATCACTTTGAACAAGTCCTTGTAGTTTCTCCTTTGCTCGTTTCTCCAAGTCCTTCTCCAATTTTTGTCTTTCAATGATCTTACCTAAAAGGTCGACTACTCTTTCCTTTCCTTCATTCTTCTCCAAGTCGGAAGTGAGCGGTTCGACAATTTTAGAAACATCTATATCTGCTTCGATTAAAAAGTTTAGATCATCTATCAAATTTTCTCTTATCTCAAGATCCTCTTCTTTGAGAGCTTCTGAAAAAACTTTAACTGCCTCTTCTCTCGCTACCTTACCTCTTTCAATCAATCTTCGGTGGAAATCGATTATCTGTTCCTGTATTTCCTCGCTCTCTTGTTTGAATATTTCATTTAATCGACTTATCATCTTATTTTGAGTTTTTTCTTCGAGTCGAGGGAAGATATCGAGTGGAAGAAGGGTGGGTTTCCCTATCTCATCAAGGCCTCTTAGCACTTCATTTTTATCTTCTAGAATAGCTTCTGTAAGGTGATTGATAGTTTCTTCTTTGAGGTCCCCGTAGGTGAGATGTTTGAGTCCCCATACCAATCTTTCGAGTTCTTTTCCTTCTGCATCCAACGAACCTTTCAGATCGAACTCGCTCTCTTGAGCTTTACGGACCAGTATCAAAGCTCTAGTGATCGCTGCTGGTTTCCAATATAATGGGTCCTTATCCGTCAATAATCCTTGGGTCAGCGTCATGATATCGTCGATTTTTTCACCCTGATGAGCTATATTGGCCAATCCAAATAAGGCCCATCTGGGATCTTTTGACCCGTTCTCGAGGATCTGTTCTCTCAAAAGGTCAACGCATCTTTCCTCTACCACCCCCTGGAACGCAAGATTGGCTAAAGCCCAAGCTGCGTCTTCCTGTTCATGCACATTTCCTTTCAAAAGAGGCTCTTTCAAGGGTTCGATCATATCTTTTCTTCCAGATCCATCGTATGCTAGGTAGCCGATAGTGAGGATCAACTCGTTCTTCAAGAGAGGAGGATGATCAGGCGGATCGCTCATCAAATCGACTATATTGTCTACCATCGGATTGACATCCAGATCGGTATAAGCTGCAAGGTTACCTATCGATCTTGCCGCGTGTTTTCGTATCACTGGAATCTCATCCTCAAGCATGTTTTCAAGGAGATGAATCCATCGATCCGATCCGATCCCTTCTAAAGTTAGTTCCATAACATTTGATGCTGCATTCTTCCTGACAGCACCGTTTTTTTGATTCAACTGTTTGGTTATCGTTTCTTTGGCCTTTTTAAGAAGCTCCTCATCACCGAATTGTTTTGCTATACTCGCCGTTTGCGTCGCAATATTTCCTTCGAGTCTGTCATCACTTTCCTGAAGAGCTTCTTCCATGAGATCCTTGATATCTTTGTCCAAAGTTTCCGGTGCATGTTTGAGGAGAATGTTGAGCTTATCTCTTTGTCCATCGATTCGGTATTTCGGTTCTCCATTTATCAGGATGTCCCATCTCTCGCTACCTGTAGAGATCTCTAAGCTTTCCGGGTTAATACCTTCCTTCTTGAAGATCTCTTTAAGCTCTGCAGACAGAGTGCCACTACGGAGTTGACCTTTGTAGCGTTCTTGATCCAAAGAGAATATCGGTGAAATAATATGGTAGATGGCATAGAGTGCGTGTTCTTTGAGTTCTAGATCGCTTTCACTCAATACAATCTCTTCTAACTCGGAATAGCAGGCTCTATCCCACACGTTTTTCTCAGCTAAATCTCCGATGCTAATTAATGTAGATTTCAATACCTCTTTATCATCTGACCTCAATAGACTCATCATGATAGATTGAATTTTATCTTTCTTTTGAAGGATTTCACCTTGGCTGATGATATTGCCGAGAGCCCAACATGCTTCTTGTTTCACCTTTGGGTCATCGTCATCTGCTCGGCTCATTAAAGTATTGACCATTTTATCTTCGATATGTCCTTGATCAGCGATATTACCTAGAGCTAAACACGCATCTTTTCTCACCCCTAGGTCATCGTCATTTGCTCGGCTCAGCAAAGTATTGACCATATTATCTTCGATATGTCCTTGATCAGCGATATTACCTAGAGCCCAACAAGCATCTTTTCTCACCTTTGGGTCATCGTCATTTGCTCGGCTCAGCAAAGTATTGACCATATTATCTTCGATATGTCCTTGATCAGCGATATTACCTAGAGCCCAACAAGCATATTCTCTCACCTTTGGGTCATCGTCATCTGCTCGTCTCATTAAAGTATTGATAATTTCATCTTCGATATGTCTTTGATCAGAGATATTACCTAGAGCCCAACAAGCATATTTTCTCACCTCTAGGTCATCGTCATTTGCTCGGCTCAGCAAAGTATTGACCATTTCATCTTCGATATGTCCTTGATCAGAGATATTACCTAGAGCTAAACACGCATATTTTCTCACCTCTAGGTCATCGTCACCTGCTCGTCTCATTAAAGTATTGACCATTTTATCTTCGATATGTCCTTGATCAGCGATATTACCTAGAGCTAAACACGCATATTTTCTCACCTCTAGGTCATCGTCATCTGCTCGTCTCATTAAAGTATTGACCATTTTATCTTCGATATGTCCTTGATCAGCGATATTACCTATAGCCCAACAAGCGTTCTCTCTGACCCCTGCGTACTCATCATCTGTCCCTTTGATCGAGGTATCAACCATCATATCTTTAATCCTACCCTGATTAGCCATTTTCCCTAAAGCCCAAAATGCCTCTTCTCTAACTTGGGATTCTCTTTCATTTGCCCGCTCGATAAGGGGTCCGATCATGTTGTCTTTGACCATACCTTTTCCGGCCATCCATCCCAGAATAATGCATCCTTTTCTTCTAACATCCATCTCTCTGCTATTTAGCGATCTTAAAACTGGAGGAATAATTTTTTCATCTTTGAAATCCTTCGAAACTAATCCTTCTAATATTCCAATTCCTTTTTTAATCTCACCTTTACCACCCTCTAAATATTCCAAAATGTGATCGGTTATATCAACTTTAATTTTAGGATATTCCTGCCCAAGTCTAGATAGGCAATCTATCCAATGGTCAATTGAAAATAAATTAAGTTCTCTCAAATACAAAAAGAATATCGGATCTAAATTTTTGCTGTAATCAAGAAGAAAAGGAATAGCTTTTTTCCCCGCTCTTTCGTTCACGTATCCTTGCTCAATAAGATCTTTAAAAGTTGAAATAGATTCTATAATGACTTCCTGTTCATCGCTCTCAAGGCATCTAATAACTGGTCCTACGAACCTTTCTTCTCCAAACCCATTGGATGAAAGCCTTCTTAAAGCTATGAGGGAGTACTCTTTGATCTTTGGATCCTCTTTTTTAATCCCTTTTAGAACATGGTCAATTTTTCTTTATCCTTATCGCCCTCGATTATTTCGTCTGTTAATACAAAATATCCCCATATATTTTCCTCGGCTCTATCACTCTCAAGAGAATCAAAAGGCGATCCCAAAGTTCGATCCCCTGAGAAATTTATCTTTTCACAAAACTCCCTAACTATATCTAGAGTATATATTGCCTCTTCTCTGATAGATCGATCTTCGTCTTTTATACACCGTACAATTTTTTTCACTTCATCTTTCGTTATCGAATCTTCTTCGCTATAGATTACAAAGGTGCTTAAAACTTCTAGTGATTGCTTTCTCACGGTTGGATTATAATGATCTAAACATCCAACTACAGATTTCTTTATCGATTCATCTGGAAAATCATATACGACAGATCCTAACATTTCAAGTGTGATTTTTATCACCTCTTTATCTGGGTGCTGTAGTAAATCTCTGATATGAACTTCGAATAATTTTCTAAATCTCTCCTTATATCTTTCTTGGTTTGAAGAGGTCAAATCACACCATGTTTTGAAAGCTTCTGTTATTATTTCATATCTACTGACCTTGTCCATCACCCTTTCCAGGCTCTTTAAATTACTTTCGTTGAGTGACAATATACCTTCATAATTCAATTTTCGAAAGGTATCACAAACCCAATATATATTATCGATATCAAGAGCACGAGAAGATCGTTTTGGATCAGCAAAACGGTTCAAATAATCAAGATTCACTCGGAGACCAGTTATATCTCTCTGGACTGTACCTGATAAGATCTCCCCCATGGACGGGTGATACAATCTCCACCGACCATTTTCTTTGTGTAGTAATCTGTTGTCTTCAAGCTTCTCAAGAAAAGGACGAACATCATCTTTGACTCTATAGGTCAAGAACTCTTCGGGAACTTCGATCTCCATCTTCTGAAGATCTGCAATCCAGAGCAAACATTTCTTCGCTGTATTTTTATTTCTATAATCAATACCAGCACATTCGAATTCATATTCCATCAGAGTATCCCCGATCTCTATCCAATCTCCAAGTTCGATCCTCTTTTTCTTTTTTACATATGCATAGATCTCCTTCAATATAATCAGATTGTATTCATATTTTCTTATCTTCTCGATCATTCTCTTTTTATTCTCAGGTATATCTAATTGTTCATTTATGGAGTCAATCAATTTTTTAATCAAATCTTTGTTGATATCGAATTGGACGGTCGTTTCTATCAAGCGTTCTATGCCCATAGGGACCTTCCTTTCTGAATGTCTCATATATTCCAAAGTTTCCATCCCTTTCTTTTCTTGGGTGGTATAAGTGTCCTGGCCGTCGTGTTCATCTTTTAAAGTGAGTTCAGTCCTTTTTTCTACTTCCCTTTCTTTTTTCTTTTTCTCTTCACCCTTTAAAGGAAGATAGGATTTTTTCTGCCTTATTTTCTCATTCACTTCCTTTATGTTCTCGCTTCGTCTCGAGGTAAAGATAAATTGAGGATTAGGGATATCCTCTCTCCTGAGGATAGACACAAATAGATTGGCTATTTCTTTCTCAGCCTTGTGGAAATCATCTATCACAACACCTATCTTTATTCCATCATCTTCCTTATTCAATTTTTTTAACCCCATCCTGAATTCTTCTCGAGCATTTTCATTTTTAAATACTTCTGCATTCGTCCAATATACCCAGAATTCTTGATTTATATCGAACCCTTTTTTCGCCCGTAAATCACGAACGAGTTGAAGAGCGAGGGTTGTCTTTCCGGTCGCCGCATCACCTTCGATGAGGAATGGCTTTTCCTCCTCAATAGCCTCTTCAAATCTTTGTTTGACTCCTCCTTCATCTAACAATGTTTTGTCGAGAAGATCTAGATCTATAAATGAATAATCTCGTATATCTGTTATCCTCTTGGTGAAGACCCCCTCGAAATCCTTCTCACTTAGGTCGCTCCCTCTGTTTAATCGATCCTCAAGGATCTCGTCTAAAGAAAGAATCTCATTTACGAGTTCATCACCTTCCACTATTGGAAAATGTTCCATCGGGGTTTTGGACTTTTTTTCGAACTCAGTACCCTCCTCCACATATACTTCGATTCCGAGTGAAGTCTCTTTGATCCTGAATGTGCTTTCATCACCCTGTATGCTAAATTGGTCATTTTTTTTCTTGATATCGGGACAATCATCAAGTTCCACTCCTATTTCATCTTTAAACTTATCTTTCAACTCAGCGGTCAACTCTCTTTTTTTGAGTTTTTTCTTAGCATCCTCAGAAACTTCGGTAGTGAAAGAAAGCTCTTGATAAAAATCTCTAAAATCTAGCTTGAGATCGTTAGTTTTTTCCTTCAATTCTTTGAAGTAAATTATCTTAAGGGAAGATAGGTCTTCAATATTCAATAGTATCTTATCTTCTTTCTTGAACAAATAAGCTGAGAGACCTTCATCTTTTTGTTTCAAGAGATACATATTCTCTCCATTTTGATCTTCTATCAGGAATCTCTCTTTTCCTACTTTTTTCAACTCTGCATTTTCAGTCAATGATTCTTCATTCTCTTCAAATATTGATATGATTTCTTCGAAAAGATCATCTTCTCCTTCCCACAAAATTTCTCTTTTGGTATTGAACAGTTCTTTCCCGATATCTTCGTTATTTATGTGGATTTTCACACAATAATTTCCTAAAGATAGGTTGTTTTCACCTGGACTTTGTTTCACTCTCAACATCCTAAGAAATCTTTTCCACCCCTCATTCTCATCTCCTCTTTCTAAACAGTCTACAAGGTCTCCGGCTTTCGAAAAGAACCTGAATTTTTCTTCACCGATATTTAGTTCAAAAGGAACATATTTCTTTCGGATATTTCTTATTTTTTCCTCCGCCTTGGAAAGTTTTTTTTCTTTTATCCTATAATATTTATTTGGCCTTCTTTTTTTGGTCCGTTTTTTGTCAGTGATATCGCTAAGGTGAACACGGCCTTTATTGTCAACTTTAAATCCCTCATCACTTTCAAGTTTAGATATTGTTGCCTCATATATCCAGTTTTCATTCACATGGAACTCATCCTCTTCCGCTTCTATACTGTATTCTTTTCCCTCCTTCTTACAAATCCAAAACTTCCCGTCGTCCTCTCGAAGTTGAATATCACCCTTCAATTCGTGACCTATCTCTTCAAATTTTTCTCTCAACTTCTCAGGTATGTTTCCTTTTTGTAGCTCTTGGAGGTGATCTCCATATCTTGGGCTGTCCCATATGAATAAGGGTCTGTTTTTCAATTTCCCCAAAGGAGTTGTTATCTCTTTTCGACCTGTGTGTTCTATGATTTCATCTTGTGTCACCCAACCTTTGGTCTTTTCATAATTGTTTTTTGGATATTTCATATACAGGTACAACAAAACTTGGTTCGTTTTTTTTGCTTTGAAAACTTCGCAGTCGGCTACCATATAAAATCTCTAAATGGGTTTCAGAGATTAAAATCTTTTGTCCTCGACTCTCTCCGAACTTCTTCAAGATGTGCAGAAAAAAATGCCCTACTATTCTTCATATTGCATGGTACGGTATCGCTCTCTCTACATTCCAACTCTATGGGCTTATCTTCCTGCTAGGGAGTTTTACAGTCGCCACCCTGAGTGACCTAAAGAGGATGAGCGCTCAGCGAGAATTATTGGAAATTTAGTTGTATTCTCCCTCGTTTTCCTTGGGAATGAGATCAATTTAGGTTACACAGAGAGAGCCGACCTGATGATGTACGTGAAATGGGGTTTTCTGCTTCCACAAATCTATAAAAGGAATATCATCTCCGAAAAAAGTTTTCTACTGAGCCATTTGATGTGAAACTTTAAAAAGATGTTTCTATTTACAGTAGAAATATGATGAGAGGAGAAAGAGAGGAGATGGAAGAAAGACCTGAGATAGTATCAGGAAAAACAAGAAAACTTCAGACTGCCTGTGGGAGCATCTATGTGACATTGAACTATACTGAGGACAAAGAACTTTTTGAGGTTTTTTGCACATCAGGAAAAACAGGATCCTGTGAAGCGGCGATAGTAGATGCATTGACTCGAACGATCTCTATATCTCTTCGAGCAGGCTTGAATCCTGAAAATGTCATCGATCAACTTCGTAATATCAATTGTCCGAAGATCGAGAACGGCGGAAAGAGCTGTCCAGACAGGATAGCTAAAGCTATGGGTGACTTTCTGGAAGGGAACAGAGATAAGAGCAGCTATGAAAGTAGAAGAGGGGAAGAAGATAGAGACGATCATAACCTATACGAAGAGTGCCCTGAGTGCGGTGAAGAGGCCTATAATCCTAATGCAGAAGGATGCTCTCTGTGTATAAATTGCGGATTCTCAGAGTGTTCGTGAAAAGGATGGCTGAGATCAGTTTTGTGATAGTGCAAAAAGGTGGATGAAAGGAAACGCTCATCGATGATTTACTGGATAGGATAAAAATGTACGATATTTCCGAAAAGTTGTCACCCTTCTTGAGCGACGATACCATACTTCAGACGGAGGAGACCGAGAGAAGGTACGGAGGTAAGAGGGTATCGTTCACCTACGACACTTTTTTGGAGTATGCTGTTTCCCTCAGATTGTATAGGAAGTGGAACATTGAACCAGCGAATCTGGAGGAGTGTAAAGAGAGGGTCGAAGGTTCTGACTTTCCGATGGCAGAGGGTGTGTGCGACTTTTTGGAGAGGATGGTGGATGGGTCGTGAAGGTCGTTCGAAAGATTTTTCTAATTTCTTTATTATATGGATGTGATCATGACGCTTAAGAGACTCGAGAATAGAAAAATACCGAGGTTTAAAAACCCATTAGGGTGTAGAAAAAATCGAGATTACAATTTTCCTGAGCATTGTTGAGATAAGAGAAAGAAAATTTGTCCGAAAAGTCCTCATTCCTTTCGATATTCATGAACAGATAATTATGAGTT
>PUNG01000016.1 GCA_003551675.1 Thermoplasmata archaeon | reverse complement strand
TGGTCATACCTATCCTCGAACCCATTGGCCAAAATAGGAGAATTGAAATTATTGAAAGAAAGCACCTAATACGTGTCTATCTTTATAGCTCTTTTCGGAGAGGACGTCTATAATCTGTATATCCTCTCCATCTTTTCCTTCAACTCCTCCGCTGATATCTTATCGTACATGTTATGAGTATCAGGCTTTTCGATCTTATAGATCTACAGAGAAAGAAGTGCGTGATGAATGTAACCACTTTCTAGAGTCCGGAAAACCTATATTCTACATATGTGTATGTAGATATAGATCAGTATGACTTCAAAAACCATATCCGTTAAGGAGGAAGTGTACGATATGCTGAAAAAAGAGAAACTTCCGGGTGAGAGTTTCTCAGACACACTGACAAGACTGGTGAAAGAAAAGGGGAGGATCTCGGATCTTGCAGGATCATGGTCAGACCTAACCGAAGAAGAACTCGATTCCATCGAGAACGGTATGAGGAGAATCAGGGATTCTGCCGATGAGAGAGTGGTTCGATGATCTGTTTAGATTCCACCTTTCTCATAGATTTTTTGAGAGATGTTGGTGAAACTAGAGCGGTCGCTGAAGGATTGGAATCGAAGAGTAAACTGACCACGACTGAGATAAACGCTTTCGAGATAGCTTCAGGCATAGAACAGAGCGATCTGAGCGCTGAAAAGAAAGAAGAGAAGATGGAACAAGCGGAAGTTCTATTCAACAGGATGGAGTTGTTTTCTCTGGACCATGAAGCCGCTCTGAAAGCTGCCGAGATCATAGGAGAACTGAAGAGAAAAGGGAGGAAAGTTGATACGCTGGATGCCCTCGTCGCCGGCATCGCTATCACCAACGGCTGTGAGATCATCGTGACAAGGAACGAAAAGCACTTCGAACCCATAGAGGGAGTAGAGGTTAGAGGTTATTGAAAGATCACAGCCCAGCGCTTGATCATGATATACATAGGACTCGATGAAGTTCTTCGGAAGTCGCTTTCAAAGATACGGTATCCTTTGATTATCATATGCCATCGGTGAAATTTATTCCTCATCTTCTATTATTTTTTCCAGTTTTGAAACTAAAGGAGGGATATCATCATTGACGGTCCTCCAAACGATATCTAGATCGATATCGAAATACCCGTGGATCAGACGGTTGCGCATCCCGATAACCTGTTTCCAAGGTATTTCAGGGTGATCTCTTTTAAGTTCCTCAGATATTTCCGAAGCAGCCTCACCCAAGATCTCTAAAAGATGGACCAGAGACAAACTTAATTTTCTGTCTTCGTCTAGGTCAGAACGGGGTTTGCCTTCCGAGAACTCTCGGATCTCGTTTCCAGTGTCCAACATATGTTTCAACCGATTGAGATCATCTTTGCGCATAGATCTCCTCCGAATTTCCTAGAACCTCGTCTCTAAAGTATCTACTCAGGTCTTCAGGAGTTCTCAAATCTACTTCCCTATCATCCAAAATAGATGACAGATCCTCTTCCATCCGTACCAGGTCGAAAAGTCCCGGTTTGTGCCGGGGCTCAAACCATACCAATATATCTATGTCACTTTCATCATCAAAATCTTCTCTTAAAACTGAACCGAACAGGGAGATCTTTTTTATATTGTTTTTTTTACAGAAGCTGATTATCTGGTCTTTGTGTTCGTCTATAGTCTTCTTGATATCCGGATGGATTTTTAGCTCGATCCCCATCTTACTCGTCTGTAACTATTACATATAAGGTATTAAAGAATTGCCTTACATATTCTGTTACTATGGTAAAATATTGTGTTTATAGTTTTTCTTGGAGCTAGGATATAATAGAGAAAGTATACAGAATAAGGATGGGGCATGTGAAAAGGGACACAAGATCAAGGAACATTGACTAAACATCTGTAAGTATTAACTATTTACCCAAGAAGTCACCTTCCTAAATCTATGATCTAGGTGGGTGATGAATTGGGGTGTTTTTTCAATCACACTTTCACTACCCCCTCTAATGATGTCTTATATACCTAGAAAGAAATTCATACTTGGATGGAAGCTAAAAAAACCATAACTTGTAGGATTATAGGGTGTTGTGGCATCACGAGAGCTTTGCTTGAAGTGTGTGCAGGATCGGTATCCTTTCAGCCTCGCTGACACTCCGGAAAAGGGGGAATCTTTTGATTCCTGCACAACGCCCGAAGCCACTATTGTTGACCCGACCTCTGCAACGCAAGTAGGCGAGGTAGGTGGTAACCTATGCTAAAACGGTCGGAAGCACCTTCCAATCCGTAGCGATAAGCGAGGATGATTAGGAATTTATTCCTAAGAAATCGTCAAATTTGGTGGGTGAGGATGTCACACTCTTCACTTCTATGGAACAAATAGTCGTTATAGGTGCAGGAAATGTAGGCAGGACCATAGCACACGACCTTGCTGAGGATTTTGGATTGGTCATTGTCGATTCAGATATGAAAAAGCTTGATCTAATCGAAACACAAGAGCCAGTGATGGAGACCGTACAGTTGGACGCGAGTAGCAAAAAAGAATTGGAGGATCTTCTTTCAGAATACGATACGGCAGTTGGTGCGCTGCCCAGCGCTTTGGGTTATGACTGCGTCAAGGCCGCGATCGAGGCTGAGACGGACATCATAGATGTTTCCTTTATGCCTGAAGATTCCTTCTCTTTGGAAGGATCAGCGAAGAGAAAGGAGGTGACCGTTATCGTCGATGCGGGTTTAGGTCCCGGTATGAGCAATGTATTCATGGGGAGGATAGATGACGAGATGGATGAACTAAAAGA
>PUNG01000013.1 GCA_003551675.1 Thermoplasmata archaeon | reverse complement strand
CATCCCTTGGTCCTCGAACAGAGTTCTGCGGATCAGCAGGATTACATCCCTTGGTCCTCGAACAGAGTTCTGCGGATCAGCAGGATTACATCCCTTGGTCCTCGAACAGAGTTCTGCGGATGCGGATGACGCAATGGAACAAAGTTCCACTTACTCGTAAATCAGAGATTTACTCACGCAACGCAATTACAAATAATCACGAGTGTATTTGACCGAGATCTACTGGAAAATAAGATTTTCCATCGATATTCGGAAAATTTGAAACATTTTCCGAAAATAGAGACGAGGAAATTATTCTTCAAAGTTGCGTCTTTCACTATACACTAGAAAGTGAGCTAGGGGATGATGAAAAAACTTTTGACCGCACGACTCGAACCCATGGGAAAGAATAATAATATCTAATCGATTTAGGTATAACTATGCATCCATCAGAAGAATTGAGAGGGACTAAAGGTTCTGATCTATCTGGCAAGAAGATAATTTTAGGTGTAACGGGCAGTATAGCCGCCGTAGAGTGTGTGAAACTGGTGAGAGAGCTGATCCGTGAAGGGGCCGACGTTCACTGTGTTCTGTCAGGATGGGGTTCCAAGATAATCCATCCTAATTCCCTGGAATTCGCTTCGGGCAATGAAGTTATAACCGAACTCACCGGCAAGGTGGAACATGTGAGTCACTGCGGGAACGTTCCGGATAAGGCGGACTTATTTTTGATAGCTCCTGCAACCGCTAACACGATCTCCAAGATGGCGAAGGGTATAGACGATACTCCTGTGACCACGTTCGCCACCACGTGTGTGGGTTCCGATATACCTATCATGGTCGTTCCCGCCATGCATCAAACCATGTACGACCATCCCATAGTTATGGAAAATCTAAAAGACCTCCAGGAAGAATTAGGAGTCACTGTGATAGGTCCTAGGATAGAAGAAGGTGCGGCTAAAGCCGCCGGGAACGAACAGATAGTTGATACGGTGGTAAAAGAACTCAACGATGAATTGAAGGGACAAAGTATACTGGTGGTGACCGGTAGAACTTTAGAGCCCATGGATAGTATGAGGATCATAACAAATAGGGCCTCCGGAAAAAGCGGTATCGAGATGGCAAGGAGAGCCTTCCGAAGAGGTGCGAACGTCGAACTATGGCATGGCGGTCTAAAAGATGATGTACCTCAGTGGATACCCAACAGAAGTTTTGAAACCATGAACGATCTTTTCGACATACTCGAAGCTTTGGAGAAAGGAGACGTTGGTATCGTTCCGGCTGCGCTGTCGGATTTTTCAGTTGAAGGGGTGAAAGAAGAAAAGATATCTTCTTCTGAGCCTCTTTCTTTGAAACTAAAGCCGATTCCAAAATTCATAGATAAATTAAGGGAAAAAGTAGATACATTAGTAGCCTACAAAGCTGAAGATACGAGAGAAGGAGCTAAAGAAGCAGGTGAACGGATGATCCAGGAAGGGAGAGCCGATATAGTCGTGGCTAATTCTTTGAAGGACGTCAAATTGAATGAAAACAGAGTTCATATCTCCAGCAGAGGAGAGTGGATAGAGGGAACCAAACGTGAGATTGCTGAAGCGGTTCTAGATGAGTTAGGACGGGAAATCAGATGAGCAGTAAAGCCTTTTGTCCTGCACATATAACCGGATTTTTTACACTGCCGTCTGAAGAAAGGGAATTTGGGGATGAAAGGCAGAATAGGATACCCAAAGGATCCCGTGGTGCGGGTTTTTCCGTTTCACTAGGTGTAACTGCGGAGGCAGAGATAGGAGGAGACCGGTGGGACATATCCGTTGACGGGAAAAAAACATCTTTTTTGGTAGTGGAAAAAACTGTGAGACAGTTCGCCGACGGAGGAGTCATCGAGATCGAAACAGATCTTCCATTCAGCCAAGGCTTTGGTTTGAGCGGTGCTTGTGCCCTCGCCTCTGGTACCGCTGTACTCGCAGAACTCGACCAAGATCTGGAGAGAGCGCTTTCTGCGGCGCACCGTTCCGAAATATTCTGTAGAACTGGTATGGGCGATGTTTTGGGTCAGTTCCATGGAGGTTTTGAAGTTAGGGTGAAGGAGGGTCTACCTCCGGACGGAGTATTAAAAGTTCAAAAGATAGAAAGAAAAGTCCTGCTTGCCGTTGCGGGAAGTCCTTTGTCTACTCCCGATGTGTTAAGGGATCCCATGATGTCCGCCTGGATCAATATCGTGGGTGGTGATATAATGGACGAATTTTTACCTGAAAACGGCTTCGATAGGTTTTTAAAATATTCCAATAAGTTTGCCGAGGAAACGGAGTTCGTAAAAAAAGAAGTGAGGTCTCTACTGGATAAAGGGAGCGAGGCTGGAGAGGGCAGCATGGCGATGATAGGCAATTCTGTATTCTTTTTTGGAGATACTGAAAAGTTGAAAGAACTATTTGAAGAGGAAGTGGGGGAAGAAAACGTTTACCTTACCGAGATAGATAATAGTGGAGTTAGGATAGTCGGGTGATCATTCCGCCAGGGTGAATAACTGGTCGTCTCCTCCTGTATCGAACAATCCAAGTCTTGCTCCGGCATCCAGCCAGCCATGTGCATAATTGATACAGGCGAAGGCGTTAACGTAATCTCCTTTTTCATAGAAATGCTTTGAATCTCGATAGTAGGCATCTACCATCTCTAAAAAATCTTCTGCCAACCCTTTAAAGTGTGATCTTTCCGGTTGAACCATCTCTATCTTGTTCAAGGCCTTTTCGGTTTTTTTTATGTATTCCCTGACTTTCTCTTTTTCCACCAACGTGATCACCTAGATCATATAACTTTTATGGATTCTCCTCCGTCCTTGGTCTCCCTGGGTCGAACCTGGACCAACAAGGGCTCGGAAAGTCCTGCACCGGACAATATAGCTTCTCCCACGGGTAAACGTTTGATCTCTTCTTTCATGCCTTTGGTCATCCCTTCTACGGATTTTTCAAGGGCTTTCAAGTCGTTTGGATTTGTGACTTTCAATATGATCTGAGTGTTGCACTGACTGAGCACGTTTTTATCTACCTTTGCCGGTCTTTGAGTTATTATGCCCAGCCCAAGACCGAATTTTCTACCTTCAGACGCTATGGTTCTAAATATATCGGAGCATTCGACTTTTCCCGTCTGAGGACAGAAGTTATGGGCCTCCTCTGCAAACATGATGAGAGGTGGTATCTTACCCCTTTTACGCAGTTCAAAAACAGACGTCGCCAGCTTGTCGACTATGAAACCCTGCATATCAGGTGGAGTTCCTTTGAGATTTATGATAGAGGTTCTTCCTTTCTTAACGATCTCGTCCATACGACTACCTTTTTCTGCGAATATCTTCTTTTTTTTCAACCGCTCTAACGCTTTGATAAGAGTGGTAGATTCGTTCTCTTCATTTCCTTTCAAGAATTTTATCACATCGGTTATGTCAAATGGACCTTGCTTTACAGATAATTTTGATCTTGCACTTTCTAGGGAACTTATGTAGCTCTGCCTTTTATTTAAGTCGCACATCTGGAGGATCTCTTTCGCTTCCATGTTTCTAAATGTAAATTTTAAAGGTCGTGCTCCTTTGTTGATCTCTGGATTTGGTGAAAATTCGGTTATTTTATTACCGTACCCTCTAGCTCTTACATCGAATCTATCGGAGCTTTTGGGATTACCGGGTTTTGCCAGGGATGTGTACTCTCCGTGGGGATCCAATATCACCATGGTAACGTCGTTTTTTAACATCTCTTCTATTATCACCCCTGTGGTATAGCTCTTTCCGCTGCCGGTTTTGGCTAAAACTGAAAGATGTTTTTGGGCTATAGTGTTTATGTTCATGTTCACTTTGATATCGTGTCCCCTAAGTTTTCCTATATATGCTCCCTCTTTACTCTCCTTGAGTCCTAAGACTTCTCTTATGAGTTTTTCTTGTGCGGTATAGACTGGTTCGCCCGCACTGAAAGGATTCCCCGGGACCCTAAGAAGACCGTTATCGTCCCTGTAACCTATCACATTTATTTTTCCCTCTACCGTTTCGTCTATCTCTACGTCTTCTCCTCTGTTCAGTTTTCTAGCTTTCTCTATAGATAAATCGCTTTTCCTTTCTACCTTGTCGATCTGACCTAAAACCCATCCTATCTCAGGATGTGATATCTGTACGTATTCGCCTTTGTCGACGGATGCTGATATATTGAATTTTAATGAAGCTGTACCTACATCACCAAAGGTGACTCCTACTCGCCCATAGGATTGTGTTTCTTCGGCCTGGAAATCTTCTTCTGGTTCTGTCAGACTGATCCCATCCATATATATGCTAGGGAGTATTCTTTTAAAAGCTTTTGCCTCAGATCCGTATCTAGCTCAAACACCCATGATCACTCTTCGGGCTTCTTCCTTCAAGCTCTCTCTATATTTTTGAGGACAGGCGATCATCATGGCATATTGATGGGTGGGTCTTCTCTGCAGAGCTCTAGCAAGGGGGCTGTATTTGGAAAGCCCTGCTATCTTTTTCCCATCTATTATTTTGATGCCCGTTTTCGAAAGCCTTGGCTCTGATAATTTAAGGTCCTCATGAGGTATATCGATGAGTACGTCTTTTTTGCTGATATTCATGCTTTTAGATATTTTATTTTCTAATTTTCTTATGCTCTGAACATCTCCGAATCCTTTGATATCGATATTTTTTGCATCGGCCAACTCATCTTCACTCAAAGTCAATGATTTTTTATAAAGACGTCTGTACTTTATACGTCTGACGATCTCTTTTTGAAAATCTCCCTGCATCTCCAAAAAGCTCAAAAATTCTCTATCCGTCATCTCGTAGGTGTTTTTTGGAAGTTTCTTTAGATCATCAACTGTCTTGGTGAGCATCAATTCCGCTATACGAGCGGTCTTGTGAAAATACACCGAGGAGTACATCAGACCTCTAGCCACCAACATACCTTCAACCGCGGGAACGCCTCTTTTAGAGATCACCAGATCGCCGTTATGTATCTCCACCGTCTGTATCAGACGTTCCAGGTCGATGACGCCGTGGGCGGCTCCGGTGTAGTGCGAATCTCTCAGTAGGTAGTCGAGTTGATCCACGTCCAATGAGCCGTGTATCATCTGGTATAGATATTTTTCTTCCCCAAAATATTTCTGCCCGTCATGTACGTTCAGATCTGTTATCTTCATATTTTTGGGTTTTTCTTTTATAAGATCCGCAACCTTTTCTGGGCTGATACCTTCATCTTCTAAAATTTCTGGGATGGTGGGATGTTCTCTCTCCTCTATTTTCGTATCTCCCTTGATGAGCTCTTGGGTGACGTCCATGTGGTCTTTTTCCGTTTTATCTTTTATGATGAATTCTAACGTATGGCTAAAAGGTGCGTGCCCTAGATCGTGTAAAAGGGAGGCTGCCTTCACCAGGTATTTTTCTTCTTTGCAGAGTTCCAGTTGGTTCGCCATCTTTTCCGCAACGTAGTAGGCTCCTATGGAGTGTTCCAATCTGGTGTGATTGGCTCCCGGGAACACCAGATTAGTGAGTCCCAGTTGTTTTATACCTCTCAACCTCTGCATCTCGGGACTATCTATCAGTTTTAAAAAGGGACCGCTGAACTTCACGCTTCCATGGATCGTATCTTGTATGGTTTTGTAACTCATCACGATGAAAAGTCTACGGGGAGTTAAATAAGTTCTGCCGTGGATCAAATCTCCTTTCGTATACTCCTTCCGGCTATCATACCTGTAGCTGCGGCGTTCACTATGTCGTGTGAAAGGCCAGCTCCGTCTCCTGCTGCATACAGATCAGGTATGGATGTTTGTAGATCTTCATCTACCTTGAGGTGTTTGGCGTAAAATTTTATTTCGGGTGCGTAAAGTAGAGTGGTGCTTGAATCTACGCCCGGTATGATCTTATCGAGAATTTCCAGGCCTTCCTTTATGTCCACTACCGCTCTTTCAGGCAGGGCCATGGATATGTCTCCGGGGGTGTACTCTTTTAAAGAAGGCTGTATGGGATTTCTTTTTATCCGGGCAGGCGTGGACCTTCTTCCGCTTCGAAGGTCTCCCAATCTCTGCACGATGGGGTTCCCTCCTCCGATGGTACTGGCTAACTGTGCTATCGCTTTACCGTACTTTGTGGTATCTTCCAAGGGTTCGGTCAAGTGAGTTCTGACTAAGAATGCGAAGTTGCTCTTATCTGTTTCCTTCGTTTTCATGGAGTGGCCGTTGACACCTATGAAACCGTCGTATTTTTCTTTCACCACGAAGCCCTTGTGGTTAGTACAAAATGTTCTGACGAAATCGTCATAACTTTTTGTGTAGAGATGGAATTTTGGGTCTCTGTTCACCTTTATCACGGGGTCCATGATGATACTGGGAACTTCTACTCTCACACCTATATCGATGGGAGCGAATTCGGCCTCTAAAGAAAAGATATCTGTGAGTTTCTCCACCCAGTCGATACCGACTCTACCCGGAGCGAGTAAGACTTTTTTACTTTGCAGTTCTTCTCCTTTCGAAGTGATAACTCCCCTACACATCCCCTTTTCGATGGATATCTCTCTAACTTCGGTCCCGACTAAAAACGAAACGCCCCTTGATACTAACTCGTTTTTCAAAGATTTTATAACGTCTGGAGCTCTATCAGAGCCGATGTGCGCTTGTTTGATGGGGTAAAATCTTGCCCCTAGTGAAGCCGCCCTTCTTTTCAACTTCTCCTCCTGATCGGGGTTTTTCCTTTCCGGGTCCGGCATACCGTGCGAAGAAAGGATCCTCTCTATTTCGTTTACCAGTTCCCACGCCTTCTCTTCACTCTTGGTAAATTCCTGAAGATCCCCTCCTATATCTGGTCTTAGATTGACCGTACCGTCGGAGTAAGCTCCAGCCCCACCTACACCACTCATGATATCGTCTTCGGTCCTTTGGTGGATGTCTTTTCCTTTATCTACGATGGTGATATCCAGATCCTTTTCACTCAACTCCAGTGCGGCGAAAAGTCCGGCAGGACCAGCTCCTATTATGATCACGTCGTGGTTCATCTCTAATTCACTCCAATATAAAAAAGCAAGGAGAGCCTATTTAAGCTTATTGAAGGTGGAGATGATCCATCGCAAAAACGGTCTAGATGAAGTTACATCTATGTGGTCGAGGCAGGAGAGACCAAGGTCATCGAGGAAAACTCTGATCACGCGACTTGGGAAGAATACTCTTAGAGTCTAGGTGATGAAGAGATACTCGTGAAAGTTGTAGAAGAAGAAATTCCGGGATCCACACATATTGAACCGTGCTCCCTTGTTGAACATATCTGTTAAATTTTCACCTGCATCCGTTTCCAGAGCACTAGCTCTGTCGAAAGACTTTAAATCCACCTTTATATTTTGAATCTCATGGATGAGTACGACTACATCAATATCGAGGAAAGATGGCGAAAAGAGTGGGAAGAGAACGATATACATAAGACTAAAAAGGACGAAGAGAAGACACCCTTTTACGTGATATTCGCTTATCCAGGGATATCCGGTTTTCTCCATTTAGGTCACATGAGATGTTACACATATACGGATATAATCGCAAGATACAAAGAGATGAAAGGCTACAACGTTCTTTTTCCAGGAGGAACACATCCCACAGGGAATCAGGCCATCAGCCTATCAAAAAAGTTGAGAGAGGGTGACGAAGAAAAGATATCTTACATGAAAAAGAACGGTGCTTCCCAAGAAGATATAGAGCGTATGAAGGATCCCGAAGAGGTGGTTAAATACTTTAACGAGTTGTATAAAAAAGATTACTGGAAAAAATTTGGATTCTCCATGGATCTTGATTACTTCACCTACACGACCAGGGAGGATTATAAGAAGTTCATAGATTGGCAGTTCAGGAAGTTGAAAGAGAAGGACCTGCTGATACAAAAGCCGTACTATGGGACGGAATGCGTGGAGTGCGGTCCCGTGGCCGTGGACCCTTCCGAAACCGACCTTTCAAAGGGCGGTACCGCAGAGAAACAAGAATTCACTCTTCTTAAATTTGAATATGGGAACAGATACGTAACCGCGGCCACTTTACGCCCTGAGACCGTCTTCGGACAGACCAATCTTTGGGTAGACCCCGAGGTTGAATATGTGGTGGTGAAAGTGGACGACGAGGAGTGGATAATGAGTGAAGAAGCTGCGGATAAACTCAAATACCAAAAAGGCTCGATAGAGAAGATCGACACCGTCAAGGGTGAGAGTATGATAGGTGATAGCGTAAAAGCACCGGGGATAAAAAGAGATATCGTTATACTTCCAGCGAGTTTTACCGATCCTGATTTTGGAACCGGCATAGTCACCAGCGTTCCCAGTGATGCGCCCTACGATTGGATCGCATTGAAGGATATAAAAGATGATGAGGAATTGAAAGAAAAATACTCTCTTGATATAGAAGAACTAGAACCCATCGATATAATCGAATCCGACCAGTGGGGGACGAGTTCCGCAGAAAAAATAATCCAAGAGATGGATATAGGATCACAGGAGGACGAGGAAAAACTGGAAGAGGCCACAAAGAAGATCTACAAATCAGGATTTCATACGGGAAAGATGTTGGATAGCTGTGGAGATTATGCAGGGATGAGGGTCCAAGAAGCAAAAGAAAAGATAAAAGAAGACTTGATCGAGATGGGTAAGGCCGACGTGATCTACGACCTTTCTGAAGAAGCGATCTGCCGCTGTGGTGGAAAGGTGGTAGTGGGAAAAATACCGGACCAGTGGTTCATCCGATACTCTGATAGAGAACTTACCGAAGATAGTATAGAGCACGTAAAAAATATGACGGTCAAACCCCAAAGTTATGCAGACAATTTACCCACCACAGTCGAGTGGTTTCGGGATCGTTCATGTGCTAGAAAAGGTAACTGGATGGGTACCGAATTTCCCTTCGATGAAGGATGGTTGGTCGAAGCTATAGCGGATTCTACACTGTATCCTGCCTTTTACGTGATCGCGAGGCACTACAACAAGGGAGATATCGAAGCGGAACAGATGAACGAAGAATTCTTTGACTTCGTGTTTTTGGGCGAAGATGATGCTGAAGAAGTTTCGAAAAGTACGGGCATACCCCAGGGAAAACTTAGAGAGATACGGTCCGATTTTGAATATTGGTATCCATTGGACCTCAACCTAGGCGGCAAAGAACACATGACGGTGCACTTTCCAGTTTTCCTCATGAATCACGTAGCTGTTTTGGACAAAGAAGATCGTCCTAGAGGTATCTTCGTCAACTGGTGGCTTGTGGGTAAAGGCGGTAAGATCTCAAAGTCCAAGGGCGGTGCCGAACCCATACAGGATGCGGCGGAAAGATACGGTGTAGATGCACTACGCCTATTCTATGCCCACTCGGCGAGTCCCTTCGTGGACAAAGAGTGGAGTGAAGAAGAGGCTTTCAACTACCAAAGAAAGTTGAACTCCTTTTGGGATCTGGTTGAAAGCATCCGAGACATGGACGGCCAGAAGAAAGAGATCGATGATTATCTTAAATCAAGATTCAACGAACTAGTGAAAAGATACCACGAAGTTATGGACGATTACGAGATAAGGAAAGGAGCGAACATAGCTTTTTATGACCTGCCGTCCGAGATAGACTGGTATTTGAAGAGAGGCGGTCAAAATAGCGCTCTTCTCAATGAGTTAGGTGAGAAGATAGTTCGCATGATAACACCTTTTACCCCTCACATCGCGGAAGAGTTGGCGGACAGATGGAAAGTTGAATTCGTAACCAAAGAACCGCTGCCCAGGTATGAAGAGGATGAGTTTGATCCCGAAGCCGAGGCACGGGAAGAGTACATCAAAAGGGTACATTCCGACATAAAAAGCATCTTGGACATAGCCGACGTAGAGGGGAACAAGATATACATCTACGTTGCTGAAGGATGGAAAAAGAAGGCATTGGATAGGATAATGAAAGAAAAAGACAAGGGGATGGGTATAATGGGTGAACTCGTAAAAGAGATGGATGCCCCCTCTAAGGAGCTGGCTCCCTTCGTTAAAGAAGCATTGGACGACGTTACTAAAAAGAAGGACCAAAAGTTGTTGAAAGCGGATTTCGAAGAAAAAGAAGTACTTGAAAGGTCTAAGGAATATCTAGAAAAGTCCTTCGAGGCGGAAGTAAAGATAGCTGACGCAGGGGGAGAAGATCACTACGACCCCAAGGGAAGAGCGTCCAAGTCGAAACCGAAAAAACCCGCTATATACATAGAGTGATCTTGCAACGACATCGAACAAAATGCTTAAATTGACCCCTACAGATACAAAGTCATGAAAGCAGTCATATTAGCTGCCGGGGAAGGTACTAGATTACGTCCGTTCACCGCGACGGAGCCAAAAGTGATGATTCCCGTTGCAAATAAACCCATATTGGAGTACGTAGTGGAAGCTCTAGTTGAAAACGGGATCAACGAGATCGTCATGGTTGTAGGTTACAGAAGACATAGGATAATGTCTTATTTTGGGGACGGAGCCGAGTTCGGAGCCGATATAGAGTATGTCAAACAGAGAAAACAGCCCCCTTCTGGAGGGACCGCGCATGCGCTTTATCAGGCTAAAAACAAGATAGATGAAGAATTCTTGGTACTTCCTGGTGATAACGTGATCTCCAAGGAGACCGTTCACGATCTCTTGGAGAATATGAACGAACATTCTCTTTTGATAACAAAAAGCGATACGCCCTCTAAGTACGGTGTTGTTACCTTGAAGGATGGTGGAAAGCAGATCGAATATCTGATAGAAAAACCTGAAAAGAGTCCCAGCCACCTGATCTCTACTGGGATATACTCCTTCTCTCCTGAGATCTTTGATAAAATAGAAGAAGTTATGCAGGAGAATCACTATGATCTTCCCTCCGTGATACAGAAGATCCTAAAAGAGAAGGAGATCAAAGCGGTCAGGACCGAAGAGACCTGGATAGATGCGGTCTATCCTTGGGACCTGCTTCACGTTAACAGTGCCGCATTGATGGATATAAGTAAAAAGATCAACGGGTCCATAGAGGAGAATGTTATCATAAAAGGAGATGTTAAAATAGGAAAAGGGACCAGGATAAGAGGAGGGAG
Source organism: Thermoplasmata archaeon (assembly GCA_003551675.1). Lineage (GTDB taxonomy): Archaea > Thermoplasmatota > Thermoplasmata > Halarchaeoplasmatales > Halarchaeoplasmataceae > Natronoplasma > Natronoplasma halalkaliphilum. The sequence continues at coordinate 29,759 of PUNG01000013.1, read as the reverse complement.
CTTCATAGAAGGACCAGTGATCATAGGAGAGGGCTGCGACATAGGCCCCAATGCATGTATTCTGCCTTCTTCCAGTATAGACGACAACACGAAGATAGCTCCTTTCACCGTTATCCAGAACAGTGTGATCATGAAAGGTGTATCCATAGGCCCGAATTCGAACCTCCAGGATTCGGTCCTCGGTGAAGGTGTCAGGACGGGTACCAACTTTTCGACCTTTTCTGATTGTTCAAGAGTCGAAGCCGACAATGGTCTGCACCAGGTAAAAAAGATAGGAGTCATGGTGGCTGAGGATACTCATATCGGTTCCTGTGTGACCTTAGAACCTGGAGTGATCGTGGGAAAAGATTGTGAGATCAGGTCTGGAAGAACCATCAGAGAAAACCTACGGACTGGAGAGAAGGCGGTATGAGGTGATGAGATGTGCGGTATAGTGGGTTATACGGGTACGAAAGATGTGAGGGAAGTTATCCTTAAAGGATTGAAAAGATTAGAATATAGAGGATACGATTCGGCCGGGATCGCCGTAAGAACGGATGAAGGCATATATATACAAAAGAAAAAGGGTAGGATAGACGATCTTTCTAGAGAGGAAGTACCAAAACGCTCTGCCGGTATCGGACACACAAGATGGGCGACCCATGGAAAGCCGTCGGATGAGAACGCTCATCCTTTCCTGGATTGTAGTAACGAACTATCTATAGTTCACAACGGCATAATAGATAATTTTAACGCGATCAAAGATGAACTAGTGGAGAAGGGTCACGAATTTTCTTCTGAAACCGACAGCGAAGTCATAGTTCATCTGTTAGAAGAAAATTACGAAGGTGATCTGTTAACGGCTCTCAAGAAAACTATCAGGCGTATCCAGGGTTCATATGCCGTGGTGGCCGTACAAAAAGATTCGGACGAATTGGTAGTTGCCCGTAATCAGAGTCCTCTTGTGATAGGCGTGGGCTCTCAAGAACACTTCGTGGCTTCGGACGTACCTGCGCTTTTGGATCATACAAAGGATGTGAAGTACCTACAAGACGGCGATATCGCTCGTCTCTCTAAAGAAAAAGTGGAGATATGGGATGAAAAAGAAGATCTGGTGGAAAGAGAAACTAAAAATATAAAGTGGGATGTGGAGGATGCGGAGAAAAGCGGTTATGAACACTTTATGCTGAAAGAGATATATGAGCAGCCCCAGGCGATACACGAATCTATATTGGGTAGGCTCACTAGTTTTGAAGATATCGATCTTTCAAAGTACGATTTCCAAGAGGTGCAGTTCATAGCCTGCGGCACATCGGCTCATGCAGGTTATGTCGGCAGGTACATCTTCGAAAAGTTGGCGGAGATACCCTGTACCGTGGAGGTGTCTTCCGAGTACAGATATACTTCGCCTTCGGACAGTACTCCTTTCACCATCTTGTTCTCGCAGAGCGGTGAAACCCTAGATACTATAGCCGCAGCTAGAGAGGCGAAGAGAAGAGGATGTAATACGTTGGCGGTTACCAACGTGATGGATAGTTCGATCACCCGTGAAGTCGACGAGGTCGTCTACACCCAAGCTGGACCTGAGATAGGGGTGGCCGCTACCAAAACATTTACCACCCAGGTGATCATAATTTACCTACTCGCTATAGAATTAGGTTTGAGGAAGGGGGTTTTAAACAAGAATAAAGCGGAGAGATACAAAGATGAATTGAGGAGGCTGCCTAGAAAAGTGGAAAGGATATTGGACGATAAAGACAAGATAGAAGCCATGACTGAGAGACTTGCCAAGGCAAGGGATGTATTTTTCGTCGGGAGAAATATAAATTATCCCGTTGCCTTAGAAGGTGCGTTGAAATTGAAAGAAATAGCGTACGTACACGCCGCAGGATATCCTGCAGGTGAGATGAAGCACGGCCCCTTCGCTCTTTTGACTAAAGATACCCCCGTTATAGCTTTGGCGATAAAGGACCACACATTCGAAAAGATGTTGGGCAACATCGGGGAGATAGCAGCAAGAGACAGCCCTGTCATGGTGATAGGTGATGAAGATAAGGAGGTCAAAAAACTCTCTGACTATGCGTACTTCATACCTGAGACTTTACCTATCTTTTCACCTTTACTGGTCAACGTAGTGTTACAATTGATAGCCTATTTCACCGCATACCGATTAGGTCAGGATATAGACAAACCAAGGAATCTTGCCAAGAGCGTGACGGTGGAATGAAGACTCTAGAACAGTTGTATTCATACTATGAAAAAAATAAACTTAAACTCTGGTTGGCCCTGTTGATACTGCTCCCTCTGTTCTTGTTTGTTTTTTATCTCTTGATGCCTGGATTATTTTGGGATAGATTTTTGTGGAGATATTTTTGGGGTCCCGTGGTGGCGGATGCAGAAGGCCGTACCGTGGATGGTATAACTGCAGGATACAATCCCGTGAATACTTTGGTCTATGGGATAACTCTGGTCGTTTCATTCTTTGGAATATATGAACTCGTAGATCATTTCCAAATAGAGATAGACAAAAAATTTGTATATTCACTATCGCCTTGGATCGTGTTAGGAGGATCGTTGAGAAGTTTAGAGGATGCAGGTTTATTCAAAGATCCTCTAGACAAGTTCATGATATCTCCTTTGATTTATCTGGTTCTAGGGGTATTCGCCGTTTTACTCATGGTGATAGGGGCCGTACTTTTCAGTTCGAGGCTGAAAAAAGAAAACGAGAAGATCTTGAGGCTCTTAGTGCTGCTGCCTGCACCTGTGTTTTATTTACTTATAAGTGGTCTTTTGGTGGATTATTTTCTTTGGTCCTATCTTGTGATATTCGCCGGTATGTTTTTATCTTATATCATAGGCCTAAGGCTCTTCGAGCTAGATGAAAAGTATCTATTCTTTTCTTATGGATCCATGACACTTTTTACTGCGCTCTATCATAATTATCATCATCTCACTCTGGACTCCGCTAATCCTATAGAGGCTGTATTGATACCCGGACTAGCACTCGCTCTTACGGTTGTATTCATATCCGTTCTGTGGATCATAGATCGACTATTGAATAAAGGACGCGAAATGAACAGCTACGGAATATTCACCCGTCCATTGAATCTGATGATAGTCTTTGCGCATCTTTTCGATGCCTCTTCTACATATAGAGGAATAGAAGCTTATGGATACGCAGAAAAGCACGTCATCCCGAATCTACTCATAGAGGCCACGGGGACTCCTTTGATTATGTTCCCCATGAAATTGGTGCTCATAGTGTTTGTCGTGTACATACTGGATGTGATCATGAAAAGTGAATTTTATGATAAAAAGTCCCTGATCGTTCTTCTCAAATTTGTGATAATCGTTCTTGGTATGGCGCCAGCGGTGAGAAACACCCTCAGGTTGGCCATGGGTGTTTAAAAAAAAGAGGGAGGAGAGGGGATCGTGATTTTAAATGAAGGATGAGCCCGTAAGGGCCCGGGCTAGCAGGTTAGAGTGCATCCATCCCTGTATGTTCTACTTTTGTAGATATTCTTCCCTGATAGCTTTGGCTTTCGCCATCTTCTGTTCTTGTTCGGCCATCTTTTCAACTTTTTCAGCCACCAGATCTACCCTGTAGTATAACATGTCTCTCACGGCTATCCTGATGGCTTCAGACCTGGAGGAATAGTCGTCCATCTCTACCAAAAAATCGATCCTTTCCAGATAAGATTTAGGAAGTCGGACGTTGACTCTTTCAGTATCTGACACTTTTTTCCTCCTTTTTGTGTGTATCCGACATCTTTTAGGTGTCGAATGTATGTACAAAAGGAAAGAGAACACCCTATTTAATAGTTTTGTTCGCTTTGGAAAAATTTTGATATTCCTCCTTTTAAGAAAAACATCATAAATTTTTTATCGTTGAAGTCTTCATTAAGATACATGAATAAAGTCTATACCATCGGCTATGAAGGTAAAGATATAGTAGATATCATAGAGCTCTTGGAGGATAAAGGTGTAAGCCGATTGATAGATGTTCGTTCCAGCCCCAAATCACGCAAAGAGGATTTCAATAAAAAAAATCTAAAGGATAAATTGTTTAGGAAAGGGATCATGTACAAACACATCCCTGAAGTCGGTGGATTGAGAGAAGATTACCTGAAGATCATGGAAAGGGAAGAGTGGAGGAAGGGCTTCGAAGAACTAAAAGAAGTGGCAGAGGAGGCAAAAACGGTCTTGATGTGCCTAGAGGATAATCCCATGGAATGCCATAGGATGTACATATCACATGAACTCGAAAAAGAGGGTTGGGAAGTGGTGCATATCAGTGAGGGCGGAAGCTGGAAAGAAAAAAGTTTGGATGATTTTTGATCTTGGCTTTTCATAAGACTTATTAACTACAAAGGGCTAATCTTAATCAAATGGCAAATCGACCCGAGGACTACGATAATGAAATAGAGTTCATCCAAGACGTGGTGAGTAAATATTTTCCAGTATATAAAACTGAGATAGAATATGATATAGTATCGGTCTACATAAAAACTTCCGTGGATGAGTCTTTAGAAAAAGGATTCGAGGGGTTGAGGAAGGAACTGGTCCCTGATGATTTTATCCCGTATATCGTGGAGGAAAATGGTGAGCACATAATAAAGGTCAAAAAACAGGAGAAAAGAAAGCACAGGTCTGTTAAAGCGAACCTGGTGATGCTTTTGATCACATTGGGAACCACCATAATAGCCGGTGCGTGGTGGTGGTCCTCTTACGCCCCTGCTGGCGGCGGTATGTTTTCCCTACATAACGTATCACGGGGAGCTCTATTTTATACACTCCCTCTCATGACTATTTTAGGTACACACGAGATGGGACACTACTTCATGGCGAGACGTCACGACATCAAAGCGTCTCTACCCTTTTTCTTACCCATGGCACCTCCTCTGGGAACTATAGGGGCTTTCATAAGCATAAGAGAACCCATCCCCGATAAAAAATCCCTTTTAGATGTTGGCATCGCCGGACCCGTAGCGGGATTCATCGTGGCCGTACCCGTATCTATCATAGGCCTCTATCTCGCTGCTACCACCACACCTACCGCTGCACTCCCCGAAGAGGGTATCAGAAACTTATGGAATTTTCCCATCATCTTGAGAGGTATGACCAGGTTCATACCCTTTGCAGAGGTCGAAGCCATGCATCCGACTCTCTTTGCAGGATGGGTCGGTTTTTTAGTTACGGGTTTAAACCTCATACCGGCCTCTCAACTCGATGGTGGACACGTGGTACGTGCTTTATTTGGAGAAAAGGCGAAATATATCAGTTATATGGCATTTGCATTCTTCATAATCATGGGCGTTACTCTATTTTTAGGGTATTTGGTTCTGGCGTTCATGTTGATCTTCTTGGGTGGACTTAAACATCCTCCTCCATTGAATGATCTGATCGATATCGATAAAAAGAGGATAATGGTCGGAGGCGTGGCCATATTGCTATTGTTTGTGAGTCTTCATCCCGTACCGGTGGAACAGGAGACCTTCAGTTACAGCTTTGAAGTGAGTTTAGAAGACGAGCCGGAGCAGGAATTATTGTTGGGAGAACATTTTAACTACACGCTGGTGGTTGAAAATCAAGCTAGTAACGTAGATGTTGAAGATGGTATAGATTACAACGTCACCTACTACATGTCGGACGAAAATTGGACCGCAAAACTCTACGAGAAGGAGGAAGTCATGGGCGAAAACGAGTCGGCCGATGAAACATCGTGGGAATATGTGGGAGAGGAAACTGAATTGAACCTAGATAAAGGTGAGAATAGAACCTTTAGATTGGAAGTAGAACCAACGAGGAATTCATCCATGAAGAACGAGATAACCTTTGAAGTGACGTCCCATGTTACGGATAGACTTCAAAAGGAATCTGTAGAGATGGTGGCAAAAATAGGTTATGGATTCGATGCTGAATTGATCTCTGATCAGTTCTCTTTGATAGAAGAGGAAACCACCGAGTTCGAATTTTCTCTGTTGAATAGAGGTCTGAACGATACCTACGAGGTGAAGACGGTGAACATCAGTGACGAGGATTGGACCGTTGATTTCTATAAGGGAGAGGAACCCAAAGACAATATCAGTTTTGATCTGAGTTTTGCGGAAAAGATAAACTTTACGGCTTTACTCAGAGAGAACGTGACCCAAGAGCCCGAAGGTGAACTTACAGTGATCTTTATCACCGTGACGGTGGAATCACAAAGCACTGAAGAATATAAGGAATTCGAACTATGGGGTATAAGGGTCAACAGATAGGTTTTCTGAACGCTGTAAAGTACCTGTCAAGGGAACCGTGGACCTTTATTTTGTGAGTTTCAAGGAGTTCTAGATATTCTTCTCCCAATAAAATATATCTCTCTTCTGGGAAGATAGCGGCAAGATGACCACCTTTGATCAATCTATCTTTGCTAGTTTTGAACAGTCTCTCGTAGATGGGAAAAAGTTCCTCGTTAGAAGTGGAAGAAGCTCTACCGTAAGGTGGGTCCGTAACTACCAGATCGATGCCTTCAGGTATGGTCTGAGAAACATCGCCGACTTCTAAGTCAGCGGTCACGTCGAATTTTTTAAGATTTGTTCTGCAACCGTTTATCATATCGGGGTCTTTATCTCCTCCCGTGACTCTGAGTCCCATCTCGTATCCCTCTATCAAAACGCCCCCGGTTCCACAGAAAGGATCATGGAGTTTTGAGTTCTCAGCGGGACGCGCTAGGTTGATAAGGGCGCGTGTAAATCGAGGTTTTAGGGAGACCGGGGAAAAATATGGTCTGTTTTTTACGTCTCTCCCTCTCATTTTTTTCCTATCGAATTCATAGACCTTTTTTCCTATGAACAGATCTTTTGAAACCAGCACGAAGATTTCGTGATCTGGCTCCTCGAGATCGATGGGGTTCGTATTTGATATCAAATCACCCAATCTTTCTTTTATTTTCGTGGTATCGCCTCGATGACCTTTGATCCTTTTGGTTCTAACGGCAACACTCCCTTCGGGTAGATCATATGAGATGATGTCCGAAAAATCGTAACTCGATCCGGAGGTTACTCCCATAAGGTGGTGTATCCTGCGGGTCAATCCTAACCTGGAGAACAATTTTTGTATGGGACGATCTGTTTCAAGGGCAAGGATCCCTTCTTCGGTATGGAGGATCTCTCCGTGGAAAGAAAGTCCTTCCATGGCGCCTAAGATCTCCGCTTTAGCGAGTTCGTAGTCCGGTCCAACCAGTTCAAAGAGGAATCGAGACATCTTTGGTGTCCTATTTTTGACCGTTCTTTTTTTCCTGGATCTTTTCTTTCAACTCTTTGTCGTTCACTACCTCTACATGGGATACTTCCCCATCGATTATTATGGTAGGTATGTGAGTTATGTCGTATTCGTCTAGCTTTTCTGGTACGTCTTTAGCCCTTAGATAGTTTACCTCGACGTCTTCAAACTCTTTAACTACTCTTTCCACCGTTTTTTTGGCGGGAGGGCAGTCCGGACATGTGTCCGAGTATATGAAATCTATATTTACGGTCATGGTTACTTCACAATCTCGAAGGGATTTTAATTTTTCGTTTCACGATCTGTAAAAAAGCTTTCACATCTTCCTTGGCTTACCTATACCTAAAGATCGTAAAACACCGCCCATGGCGAATTTGAAACTTTTTACCATGGCTACCCGTTCAAGTTTTTTGTTCTTAGATTGGAGTACTGGATAGTCCCTATAGAACTGATTGAACTCCGCCGCCAATCTGTGTGCGTACTTGGCCAAGAGATGTGGAGAGTTGTTGTGAGCCGCATCCATCAGTACCCGAGGAAATTCGGATATCCTTTTCATCAATCTCATCTCACCCTCTTCCAAGTCCTGCAGGTCCAAAGAGCGGGGCTCCAAAGTGCTGTGGTCCCATTTTTCTAATATACTATTGGCTCTAGTGTAACTGTATTGCAAGAATGGGGCGCTGTCACCTTCAAAGTCTAGGGCTTCATCCCATACAAAATCTATGGGTTTCTGGGGTTGAACTTTTATGATGTGGTATCTCACTGCTCCCATCCCTATCTTTTCCGCCGTAGACTCTACTTCTTCGGGAAGGGCGTTCCCTCTTTTCTGTATCTCTTCTTTGGCTTTTTCGTGGGCCGTATCCATGAACTGATCCAACGTCACGTAGGTACCTTTACGGGTGGACATCTCTTTACCCTCGAAGGTAACGAAGGAGTGAAAAACTATCTGGGGTACTGGTCTTATATCCAGATCTTCCAAAGCGTTCCTTATGAACTCGCCATGTAGTTTATGATCTTCACCTAGAACATCTAGAAGTATATCGGCCTGTTCGCCCTTCCATTTATGGTAGGCTAGGTCTCTAGCAGGATATAAGCTGGTGCGGTTCTTTCGTGCGACGAAGGTTTTTTTTCCGTCCTTTTCATAATAGATGGCTCCGTCTTCTTCCCCCGTATTTTCTATCTTCGATAGTTTTTTTATCATCTCATCCACGGAACCGTCTTCTATCAGTGAAGACTCACTCTTATAGCTGTCTAAAACTATATTCAGTCTGGCTAGAGATCCCGCGATCCCTTCCATGATCTTTTGAGCACTGTCTTTAAAATGTTGAAAAATCTTTTCGTCGCCTTTTTCCATGGATCTGATCATATCTTGGATCTCTTGCTCTACGTTTTCGTCTTCCTCCAGCGATCTATTAGCTTCCTGATAGTACCGAACCAGTTCATGGTCGATCTTTTTTCTCTCTATTTTAGGCAGTTCATTTTCATCGATATTTAGTATGCCCCATACCAAGATAGCCATCTGTCTCCCTATATCGTCTACATAATACTGCTTTTCAACGTCGTATCCTACCTTTTCATATATCCTTGCTAGGGTGTCTCCTATTATGGGGTTCCTAGCTCTTCCCACATGTAGAGGTCCGTTGGGATTGGCACTCGTATGCTCGACCATCATCTTTTCTTTTTTAGCCGGCAGTTCTCCAAAGTTTTCTTCCATCTCGAGACAAGTGAATATCGTTTCTCTAGATAGATATGCCTTATCTATCTCAAAGTTCACATAGGGACCCGTTTTTTTTATGTGTCCCCTCTCTAACTCTATTTTTTCAGAGAGCTCTTCAGCTATCTTGTTTGGGTCCTTTTTTAGGGTGCTGGATAAAGAGTAGCATGGTAGTGCATAATCCCCTCTCTCTTCTCGTGGTATCTCAAGATTTTCCTCGATCATCTCCTTGGGAACCTGAAGTGTTTCATGGACTTTTTGGATTATCTCGTCCTCGAACTCAAGTATGACATACTTCATCTTCGAACCTCAATTTATCCTGAATCTAAGGAGCGCCGCTATCCCACCGAACGCATTCTTCAATAGTTCGCCCTCTTCCGATTCGTCAGATATCAGTTTTACGTCACTACCGACTTCTTCCGCCATCTCGTAAAGACGCTCAACTATGTCCTTTTTTTCAACGATCTCCGCCTCTGAGCCACAGTCAGGGCAGGAACTATCTTTTTCCCCCATCATCCCCTCCACTGTTATAACTTCTTCGTTACCGCATCCATCGCATTTGATATTGACCCTTTGTTTATTCACACCTTCAGATATGAGTAGGGTCTCCACCGCTCCCATCTTTAGGGCTTTCATCACTTCTTCTTCTCCATAGCTCGCCAAACCCGCATTAGGGTCTTTGATCTCTTCCATCAAATTGTTGATCAACTTCTTCTCTTTCATCACCTCTAACCCGGAAAGGGTCTCCTGAGCTTTTTCCATGAGTTCTCTCAAACCGTATTCGTCCGTGTAGCCCGTGTTGAAAGTGTCTATGATCTTTTTTTCTAATTCGTAGTGTAAAAAATCTCCCTCTATGAACTCATCTTTCGTTCTGCCTGGTCCCCCTACCAAAAGGCCGTCGATATCTTCTTCAAGGAGGAGGCCGTTGACTTTCTTCGCCAATCTTTTAAAATATTCGTTAGCGGCTATCTCTATCCTCCTCTCAAACCTTTGTTGAGAGAAACCTCCTTTGGAGTGCTTGCTGGGTATCATGGAATTTATATTTTGTAGGGTTTCGACTCTACTGCCTCTCAATAGTCCTACGGTGGCTTCACTTCTATCCAGGACTATGAGCCCATATTTTTTTCTGTCACCCATCATGTCTTTTAAAGGATCTACATAGAATTCTGAGTCGCATCTATAAGTGAAGGTCTCGATGGTCCTGGGCGGTTCTAAGGTTTTTGAGACCATCTCCGTTTTGTCACCACTAGCTGAAACATGACCCACAAAAAAAACCATACCGTTATCCGGAGGTTCTTTTAAGTACTTCAACTTGGACGTTATCGATCTCAATGCCGCCTGGACGTGCTTTTTCGTGGTCTTCGATTTGATGTTAGAGCTCTCTGACATCTCTTCGTTCAAATAGGATGCAACGTCAGATATTTTTTTATCTGGCGGGATATACAGCGAGATAAGTTCCGTCCCTCTACCCTTGAGGTCCTTGATCTCTTGTATAGCTTTTTTGAAGTCGTATTCGTCCTTCTTTGTCATGTCCATGGATACCAGATGATTTCCATCAGATAGAGGGATAATTAAAAAGCTTTCGTGGATTTCAGGAGAATTTTATAAAAGAGCGGGCCTGTGGGGATTTTCGATGACCGCATCTTAGCAGTCCATTTTCGAACCCCAGGCCGATCGGTTAAGAGCCGATCGCTCTGCCTAGCTGAGCTACAGGCCCGGATAGGGTGACCGATGACTTGAGTGGATATAAATATTTTTACCTTCCGAGCGATGATCTTCCAAAATCTTTTTATATGTTGTAAGAGCTATATTGTCATACAATTTGTCAGACATGGTGGGTTCATGGGAAAAAAACTGCCCAAGTACTTAAAAGAAGGCGAAGTCCGCAAGCTGCTATCCGCTCCGGATCGGGAGAAAATAAGGGACAGGCTGATACTTCGCATATTGTACCGCTGCGGCCTCAGGGTTTCAGAACTGACCTCTCTGCGCATCGAAGATATAGATTTTCAAGAGGGAATGATAACGGTCAGAGGGGGAAAAGGAGACAAAGATAGGATAGTTCCTATAGACGACGAGTCTTTAGATCTTATACAGTTGTACAAAAGAGATGCGGAGGAAGGTGTACTGATACTTTCTCAGAGAGGAAATGCGTTATCCACCAGACAGGTGGAGAGGTTGGTCAAAAAATACGCGGAAAAATCCGGCATAAAAAAGAACGTCTACCCCCATATGTTGAGGCACAGTTTTGCCGTGCATTGTTTAAAATCCGGCATGAACCTTCGGAGCGTGCAGAAGATGTTAGGCCATTCATCTTTGACCACTACTCAGATCTACCTTGACTTGACTGGAGAAGATGTAAAAAAAGATTATGAAGAACATCCACTTCCAGCCTAAAGCTTATATCTGTTCGAGAGATTACCTTTTTTAGATGCAGCAGAGGTTATAAAATGGATGATAATATATCTAAAAAGATCCACGATGATGAGGAAGATATGAAAGAAACTCTCATGGAGTTGATACGGATCCCCGCCATAGGTCCGGATAACGACGGTGATGGGGAAGAAGAAAAGGCGGAATTCATAATGGAGCTAATAAAAGACTTCGGTTTCGACTCTATAGAGAGGGTAGATGCTGAGGATAAGCGAGTTCCAAGTGGTAAAAGACCTAATATAATCGCTACTAAGAAGGGACGGGTAGAAAAGAATCTAGTGATCATAACCCATATGGACATCGTGCCGGAAGGTGATCTCGACGAATGGGAAACCGACCCCTTCGAACCTGAATTCAAAGACGGAAAGATCTATGGAAGAGGCGCCGAGGACAACGGTCAGGCGCTGGTCTCTAGTATATTTGCGGTGAAGGCCCTTTCAGAAGCGGGGGTAGAACCACACTATACTCTCAAGATCGTGATGGTGTCAGACGAGGAAACGGGTAGCGAGTACGGTGTCGAACATATACTCGAAGAGGGTGTATTGAGCGAAGACGATCTTGTCTTAGTACCGGACCACAGCGAGGACGAGGGTAAAGGTATCGAGATAGTAGAAAAATCCGGACTGTGGACTAAGATAGAGGTCCATGGAAAACAAGGACATGCCGCCATGCCCTTCGAGACCGTCAATGCGAATCGGATCATGGCTAGATATCAAAACTTCGTTGACGAAGAACTGAGTCACCGATTTGATGAAAAGGACGAACTGTTTTCTCCAACAACCAGCACCTTTGAACCAACGAAGAGATTAGCTAACGTTCCCAACGTCAATTCCATACCCGGCAAGGAGACCCAGTATTTCGACTGTAGAATACTACCTTCCATACCGTTAAGCGATGTGAAAAAGACATTCGAGTACGCTGCCCAACAGTTTGAAGACGAGACCGACGCCAAGATAAAAATTGAGTATGTGACCGAGATGGACGCGCCAAAAAAAACGCCCGAAGACTCTGAGATCGTTCAAAATCTTATCTCCGCTATCAACGAAGTTACTTCCTTCGAGCCGGAAGTCGTAGGTATTGGAGGTGGCACCGTAGCAAAACATTTCAGAGATAAAGGGATCCCCACCGCGGTCTGGTGCTCCAATAGAGGTTTGGCCCATCAACCTAACGAGTACGCAGTTTTAGATTTCATCGTAAGAGACTGCAAAGTGTTCGCTCGGATGGCGTTAGGCGGCTTCTAAAACACAGTGATCTCATCTTTCAATAACCTATCTTTCAAGTCGAAGATGTTATCCAAGTAATCTTCAGTTATAGCTTCAATATTATCAAATTTAGTATTTTTATGAGCGTCTTCTTCAACAACGAGTTGTATGCTGGCCACTTGTGGTTCACATATGGATCTACCTATCTGTGAAACGAGTCTGATATAAACATCATGAACGCTGTCCTTTTCCTCCTGATATATCTGTTGGGCGATCTCCTTGGCCGCGATATTGTAAAGTTTACCGATGTGTGTGACGGGATTTTTACCCGCGGCAGCCTCCATGCTCATGGGCCTGAAGGGTGTGATCAACCCGTTGGCCCTGTTACCTCTACCTACTGAGCCGTCGTCGCCGTTTTCCATGGATAAACCGGTCACCGTAAGATAATATATGCCCTTCTCGTAATTGTCAGCGGTATTTAGCATGATATTTATGTCTCTTGAGGTCATATCGGATACGTGATCCTTGACTTTCTCTTTGGTCTCTTCTATAACATTTTTATAATGATCCTCGTCGGGAGTCAGATAGTCTATTATAGCCACGGCTATGGTAAGATTGATCTCGTCTTTCTTTCTTACCGCCATAACTTTGACGTCTTGGCCTACTTCAGGGAGTTCCTTTTTTAGAGGCCCGTTGATGAATCTTTCTGCCTCCAAGGCGATATTTTCAGTTTCACTCAACGGAGCATAAGAAACACCGAATGAAGTATCATTGGCGTTCTGCCGACTGGTATCATACACTTCTTGAAGATCTACGGAACCTTTAGATATCCTGCAGTCCAGCATCAGTCCTTCATCGACATCTAAGTGGGTACAAGTTTTATCCAGATACTCCTCCGCAGCTGTAAGTGCCGTGGTTTTGTAGGGTAATCTTTTTCCATTAACGTCGGTGGTGGCTCTGCCGGCTAACAACACGTAGATCGGTTCTAGTATCTCCCCACCTCCGAATTTTGGATCGGCCTGCCCGCCTACTATCTGGACTTCGTCGGTGTTATGATGAAGGATCCTATCATGTTTCTTCAAATACATCCGGGAAAGATCTCTACTGATCTCCTCTGCCAGCCCATCGGCAATACTATCTGGGTGTCCTATACCTTTTCTTTCGACTATCTCTATATCCTGCTTTTCCATAGGGGTCTCATAGATGACTTCTGAAACTATATTTTTGGACATGAATACCACCTTGATTATATACCGAACCCTAATTGAAACCATCTAATTAAGATTATGGTTAAAACGATCATCTATCATCAAGAAGAATTGCTCAAAGACCCCAAAAAGGATCTTCTTTCTGTTTTATCTCTTTGATCTCGTCTAGGATCCTTTCTTCGTCGTAGGTGAGTTCAAGGTCCCTTAGTTTAGACGCGTCTCCATCGGGTATATCTAGATATAGTTCTTCTCTTTCTTCTATCTGCCTTCCTACGGTAACTCCCGATATCGCAACAGCCACTTCATCTCCCTGTTCGGCTTTATCTAAAGATCTTTCTCCGCTCCTTATACTGACTACACGGCCAGCGGTTTTTCCGTCTTTTTTCAGCAGTTTTCTATCTGGTCTCAAGGTGCCGGCTAAAACCCTTACGCCCACCACCGCCGGTTTTGACATCCTGAATACATGGTCTTCTAATATCCTGATCTTAACGGGATGGACCACTTTTTCCCTCTTTTTTTCTTCTAACTCCCTTTCTTTTTCATCCCTCCACTCCTCGTATTCTTCCACTAATCGGTAAACCACGTCGTTTTGAAATACTTTAACGTCTACTTCTTTCAACTTCTCTTCCGCGTCTGGAAGTACATCTACATTGAACGCAAGTATCACTTTATACAGCGGCTCGTCGATGGCCACCGCGTCCGATATGTCTTTCTTTGAAATGTCTCCCACGGAAGCCATCAAAAGAGGTATTTCCGCCTCTTCTAACTCGTAGGCTAGTCCCTCTAGAGAGCCTATGGCATCAGCCTTTATGATCACACCTTCTCCCTGGGTTTCGATATCGGCTTGGCTTTCCTCTCTAACCGTGTCTATTATGTCCTCTACGTTCCTATCGCCGACGCCGATTATCGGAGCACCCGCTAACACTCCCTCGCATTCCGGTGTTACTATCTTTATCCCTGCGGCGGCACCGACTTCTTCAACTTCTTCAAATCTTTCACTAGGATCTCTGATCTCGTCCATGGGCTTCGGCCTCATGAGTGATTTGATCTTTGTGTGTATGGGTTTGCCTTTTGTACCTATTATCACTTCATCATCCATTTTGATAACGCCTTCATGAACGATGGTATCCAAGGTGGTTCCGAGTCCTAGTTCTTCCTTCACCTCTAGGACCGTGGCCTCTCCTGGTCCTTCTTCTACTTCGAGTTCATCTTCGAGATAGGTCTGGGCTAGACCGATAAGGGTCATAAGAAGATCTTCTATGCCCTCTCCTTTCAAAGCGCTCATGGGAACGATGCCTATGTTCTTTGAAAAGTCAGAGACTTTATCGTACCTGTCGGAAGAAAAACCTTTATCGTAGAGGTCTCCGATGAGTTCATAGAGTGCGTCGGTCATCCTGTCCTGTGCGTCCTGTGACTGTTCATGAACGTTTTTTATGAAAGGTCTGTTTTCTGACCGCCATCCTGGGATCTTGTCCAATTTATTAGCGGCGACCACGAAGGGAGTTTTTTCTCTCTTCAATATGTCCAGCGATTCCAAAGACTGGGGCATGAAACCTTCGTTGATATCGACTACCAATACGGCTAAGTCGGCCAGTGATCCTCCTCTAGAGCGAAGATTGATGAACGAGTGATGGCCCGGGGTATCTATAAACAGTAAACCCGGCAATGAAAACTCTATATTACATCCCAATTCGGAACATGCCTCCTTTAAAGCCTCAAGAGGTATCTCCGTGGCACCTATGTGCTGGGTTATCGCTCCCGCTTCCCTTTCCTGAACGGTGGTACCTCTTATCTTATCTAAAAAGGTGGTCTTACCGTGGTCGACATGACCGAGAACGCTGACGATGGGCTGTCTTATGCGCATTTGGCAGGTTCAAGGAACGATAGTATATATTTCTTTTTTCCTTGAGACACGCTCATCCTTTTAGGGAACCTCCGAACCAATGGTGTTCGGCTCTGATCTCGAATCCTAAATCCTCGGCCAAGGAGAGCGAGGCTTCGTTATCTTTAAATATCTGAACAGCGGGGACCAACCCTCTTCTCTCTCCTTCCTTACACAGGGCCTCGGCCAAGGCTTTAGCGTAGCCCCTTCTCCTCCATTTTTCTTTTACATGCAGCATACCCATCACCATGACTTCATCGGTCAAAAAATGGGTCAGGTTCCAGCCTATGAGTTCGCTCCCCGTTTTTATACCACAAGCGGGCCCTTCTTCGATGCGGCTTTTTATGTAGTCCATGGAATCCTGGCTGCCCAGGCCCCAGTATTCATTGATCACCGAGGCGTCTTCTTTTTTTAACGGTACGATCTCGACGTCCGGTTCCTCGGCCTTTTCGTACATACGTATCAAGAGCCATGTCGGTCTGTCGTCTTTTACCGTGATCACTTCCTCTACGGCTTTGAAAGACTGAGGATCGACGGCATGGAATCTGTACTCTTTATCCTTCTCTAGATGATCCAAAAGTGAGTCTCTGACCGCGGTCTTACCACCTCTAACGGTTACGGTGCCGTCACTGATAATCATAACGGCGGAAGGATCGCTTTCATCATCCAAAAAAACTTCACTGCGTTCGTCGTCCAACCTGGCTATCTGGTAGGAGTTTATGATGGGTTCTTGTGAAAGGTACTCTTTAGCCTTTCTTTTAGAGTTTTCTTCTTTCATCGCACCTCCTATTAGTAAGGGATTATTTGACTCTTATTGGCCGAAAAGAAAAAATATGTCGAGCTCTATAATCTTTTTACCATGGATGTAATGATAGACCTAACGTTCGTGCTCCACGTTCTGTTGGCGGTAGGGATGGGTGGTTTGATAGGACTCGAAAGAGAGCACAAGAGGAAGGAACCCAACGTCATCGCCGGAGTTAGAACTTTTCCACTCACATCCCTGTCGGGAGTACTTTTTTCTTTTCTTTCCGTTTCTTTGGGTCTACATCTCATAGAGGTCGGTGTTATCGTCTTCGGAGGTTTCGCCATGATACTCGCCTACCTCAAGTACGAGATACATACTATAGGGATAACCACTTCCGTGGCTCTTTTCATCACCTTCATCTTGGGAGTATTCATACAGCAAGGGTACGCGGTGGAAGCGGGATTCATCACCGTGGTGGTGACCGCCTTACTTTTGACGAAGGAGAGACTACATAATCTGGCTAGAGATATTTAGGATCGTGGATGCACGTACCAAATAATAATATGTATCCTCCATCTGTACTGAGATATGGAAGCGCTAGTCAAAGTGGAAAAAGCCTTGGAAGAAGATCTATGTGACCACTGCTTAGGTCGTTTGTTTGCACAACTGGGCCACGGCATCACGAACCGGGAGAGAGGTAAAAGTCTTCGCATAGCTTACGCCATGTTGAACACCCATGGAGAGGAAAGAAAAAAAGTTCCTAAGGAAGCCGAGACCTGTGACTTATGTGGTGATCTTTTCGACGAATTGGACAAATTCGCCGAGCTAGCCTCTGAAAAGATGGATGGATTCGAATTCCAAGACTTCCTTGTAGGTTCTCGGATAGATCCTGAGATAGAAGAAAGGGAAGAGAGGCTTTGGACGGATCTGAACCTGAATACCGCGGAGCCCATAAAGTCGGAGATCAACAGGGAGGTAGGAAAAAGAGTTCAGAAGAAGACTGAAAAAGAAGTGGACCTGGGATATCCCGATATCAAGGCGATAATAGATACGAGATTCGACTCGGTAGATATAGAATTGTCTCCCCTTTTCGTTTATGGGCGGTATAAAAAGTTTGATAGAGGCGTTCCTCAAACTAGATGGGTATGCAGACGTTGTAGGGGGAAAGGATGTGAAAGGTGCCATGGGACCGGTAAGCTCTACCAGACCAGCGTGGAAGAGATCATAGGCGGACCGCTGTTAGAAACGGTTTCGGGAGAAGACTTCAAACTTCACGGCATGGGGCGAGAAGACATCGATGCGAAGATGTTAGGTAACGGCAGACCCTTCGTGATGGAAGTCAAAGATCCGGTGAAGAGAGATCTGGACTTGAAAGAGCTTGAGAAGGAAATAAATGAAAGTGAAAAAGTAGAAGTACTTTCGATGGAGCTCACTGAAAAAGAAAAGATACAGGATATCAAACAGACAAGGCCGGACAAAACATATCGCGTGACCGTGGGTTTAGAGAAAACAAAAAGGGCAAAGTTTAAAAAGGTCCTAGATGAATTGAGGGGCAGTGAACTCTCGCAAAGAACCCCTTTGCGAGTCAGCCACAGGCGTTCAGATAGGGTCAGAAAACGCCGTGTGAAGGAATTGGATCTGGTTTCACTGGATGACGACGAGGCCGTACTCGAGATGCGATGTGAGGCGGGTACCTACGTAAAAGAGTTCATCCACGGTGACGATGGAAGGACCCAACCAAACCTATCTGAAGAGCTGGGCGTGAGTTGTAAAGTGGAGAAATTAGATGTGATCAAGGTCCACTACCCCTAAGGATGTGTTGAATATGAAAAAATCAAAAGGGACCAGACGAGGAACGCGTAAAATATTGAGAAAAGACCCGAGCAAAAGAGGGCTCGTCCCTATCAACAGAGCTCTACAGGAGTTTGAAGAAGGAGAAAAAGTTAAAATAAAGATCGAACCTAGCGTACATAAAGCCCAACCACATAGACGTTTTCATGGAAAGATAGGCGAAGTGGAGGGTAAACAGGGAAAAGCTTTCGTGGTGAAGGTGAAGGACGGCGGAAAGATAAAAAAAGTCATATCGAGACCAGAACATCTAGAAGGGGCCTAAAGGAGTGTTTTTTATGTCCGAGGATGAACCTAGATCTGTATCACTTTCAGAAGTCAAAGAACTACTCTCCGAGGAGGCCGAAAAAGGCGAGCTGAGTTATGAACAGACTTTAGCCTTGAGTCACGCAGAAAAATTCGTTAAACTATCAGTAGAAGAGACCGAGGCTCTCATGGATGAGTTAAAAGAGAATTTTGACTTCATGAGTGAGGAATTGGTTTACAAGACAGCGGATATCTTACCTGAAACAGAAAACGGTGTGAGGGCCATCTTTCAACAGGATAGATTCACCCCTTCCAATGAAGATGCGGAGCAGATAATAAAGGTAATAAAAAAATATAAATGAGGGAAAAAAATGGAGGACTATGCCTATGTGCTAGATTATCTAGCAGAGGGAAGACCCGACTCGAAGGGTTATAAACATGAAAGCTTAGTGCTTGCGTTGGGTAAAGACGAGTTCAAACTATTTGAGCTGCTTCCAAAGGAAGGAAAAAGCTGTAACATCGGTGAAAAATTGTACATAGGAAAAGAGATCGAAAAAAGAGAGATAATAAAACACGTAAAAAGACGGATAGGATGGGATGAACTGACACATGCGGCCCAAAGCGAGGTGCCCTACGTATTGGACAGTATCATAGATGAGGAGGAAGATAGGTTCTTGGAGTTCTATAACAAAGCACATCCCATAACTAAACGATATCATATGTTGGAACTACTCCCAGGTTTAGGGCGAAAGAAGATGAACGCTATCTTGAAAGAAAGGGATAAAAACGGCGAGTACGAGTCCTTTGAAGATCTGATGGAAAGGGTGTCTTTGGTTCACAAACCAAAAAAATTGATAAAAGATAGGATCATGGAAGAATTGAAGAATCCAGACGCAAAGTATAAAGTGTGGGTGGCCGAATAGGTTACAAGGAGAAAAATCATGATAGATATATCGGAGATCGACGACGAGTTCGTGGAGATGAATGAGTCAGACGAATACATGACAGTATTTTTTGTTTTCGATTCTGTTTTAGAGAACAGCGGGATGGAATCTCAAGCGGCACTTCAATTGTTTAAAGACATCCAGAATGAAAGTTTGCAGTAGATCCCAAGATCATTTTTGATCTATAAATAACCGGAATACTTTTATACTATCGACTACATACTCTCTTTTGTCCGACATGTGTCCGATATGTGTCTGACCATTTACCCCCATTTGGGATGGGATTTAAAATGCACTCAAAATCGGTGTTGGTGTTTGTCACCTCGGCCATGATATCTGGAGGAAGATATATTTGCATTTAGAAAAAGTCAGGATGGAAAATTTTAAGTCGTTTGGTAAAGAGATGGAGATACCTTTCAAGGAGGGATATACCAACATCACCGGTCCAAATGGATCTGGCAAGTCCAATATAGTTGATGCTATCTTGTTCGTTTTAGGACCTAAAAGTTCTAAGGAGATAAGGGCTTCTCGTCTGACAGATCTCATATACAACGGAGGAAAAAACGGATCTCCTGCAGATCATTGTAAGATCAGCCTCGTATTTGAAAACGAAGATCGTACCATCCCTCTAGATGAAGACAAAGTGACCTTCACTAGAAAAGTCCAATTGTCAGATAATCAACAAGGTTACAATTCATACTTTTTCGTAAATGGAAGAAGGTCTACGCTCTATGAATTCCAAGACCTTTTAGCCCATGGTAGGATATCTCCTGACGGATACAATATAGTTCAACAGGGAGATATATCCCGTATCGTGGAGATGGGACCCACGGAGAGACGCAGGATACTAGATGAGATATCAGGGATAAGTGAATATGATGAAGAGATAGAAGAGGCCGAGGAAAAAAAGAAGGAAGTATCACAAGACCTTGAGAGGATAAGCATACTATTGGATGAGATAAACACTCAGGTGGAAGAACTAGAAGAGGATAGGAAAAAAGCTCTACGTTTTCAAGAATTGTCGGACAAAAAAACCGAGGCTAAAGAAAAGAAAGCCTGGAAGTCGCTGCAAAATACCGAGAACAATATAACGTCCATAGAAAATGATATAGAGGAAAATAAAGAGCAGATAGGATCCAAGAAGAAAAGAAAAGAGGAGTACATAGAGGAAAGAAAGAAGATATCAAATGAAATAGATGACTTAAAAGACAAACTTGAAGAAAAGGGAAGCAAAAAAAGTGACGACCTTCAAAAAAAGATCAACGATCTACGTTTATCTCTAGGAAGGGCCGACGACAAAAAGGAAGACGCTCTTTTTAGTATAGAAAAGTACGAAAATAAAAGAGAAAAACTAAAAACCCTTCTTGAAGAAAAGAAAGAAGATCTTTCTAAGAAAAAGAATGAGCTCAGTGGATATAAAGATAAAAAAGAGGAAGTCGCTGGAAAACTCGAAGAGATAGAAAAGAAAAAAGAGAAGATAGAAGAAGAACAATCTAATTCTGATGGCAGGATAAAGGGGTTAAAGAAGGAATCCATCGAACTAAACAACAAAATAGACGAAAAAAATGAAAAGCTGTCCGAGAAAAAGATAGACTTAGCAACGGTCAAAGACAAGATAGAAAGGGTGATGGAGGACATAGCGTCCATAGAGGAAAAAAAGGAAGATTTTGAGTTCGAAAAAAGAGAAAAGGAGATGGAATTAGAGGACATATGCAAAAAAAATAATAAGTTCGATAAAAACTTAAACGAGTTAAAAGACGAGTTTCACGAGAAAAAAAGGAAAGAAAAAAAGCTCAGATCAGATAAAAGAGACTTGGAAGATAGAGTCAACAGGTTGAAGAGAGAATACGAGCAATTGTTGGCCCAGAAGGAGGCCGCAAAATCCGTGAAAAGGGGCTACAATCGGGCCGTCTCTTCCATACTCCAGGCAAGAGATAAAGGGGAACTAGATGGTATCCACGGCACCATCGCCGAGTTGGCCGACGTACAGAAGGATTATGAAACCGCTTTAAAAGTCGCTGCAGGAGGAAGGATGCAGTCCATAGTCGTGGATAACGACTCCGTAGCATCTAGGGCCATAAAATTCTTGAAGAAAAACGATGCAGGAAGAGCTACTTTTTTACCACTGAATAAGATGCGTAGAGGAAGACCTAGAGGGAAGGCCCTGAGGGCAGTAAAGGACGATAATGCCGTTGATTTTGCCATCGAGTTGGTGGATTACGAAGAAAAGTACGAAAATGTATTCTGGTATGTTTTTCATGACACCGTAGTGATGAAAGATATCGATTCTGCAAGAGAACAGATGGGCGGCGTCAGGATGGTCACGTTAGACGGTGAAAAGATACAGAAAAGCGGCGCCATGGTAGGAGGGACCTTGAGTAAAAATATGTTGAGCTTCAGTGCACCGGATCGAGGGAAACTCGATAAGGTAAGTCTGGATCTAAAAAGCAGTAGAGATAATTTAGAAACGGTGGAAAAAGAGCTGAAAAAGGTCCAAGCTAGGATAGAAAACATACAAGACGAGATGCAGGATCTTAAAAATGAAACTCACAAACATCAACAAAAAGAACTCGAATCAGTGATCAAACGTGTAGAGAAGGACATAGAGAAAAAGAGCTCTAAACTCGAGGATAGGAAAGAAAAAGAAAATGAATTGGAAGGAAGGAAAGAAAAACTAGAGAGATCCATAGAGCACCTAGAGAACAAAGTTAAAGAACTGAAGGATAAAAAACAAAGTATCATGGATAAGATAAGAAAGATCAGCCCTGAAGAGTTATCTAGTAAACTCGAAGACTTGAGAAACAAGGGCGTGGAATTGAATAAGGAATTCAATAGGATCGATTCTGAGATAGACAAAAAGGAGGACCGAAGGGAACAACTTGAAAAAAAGATAGACGAGATAAAAGAAAGAAGAGAAGAGCTCAAAAATAAGATAAAAGAAAAGAAAAGTGATATCAAAAAAGCGGAATCCACCATCCAGGAAAATAAAAAAGAATTGGAAAAGATAGAAGATAAAGAAGCATCCATGGATGAGGAGCTCCAAGAGTTAAGGGACGAACTCGATGATAAAAAAGAAAGGGGGATCAACCTAAAGCATAAGATAGATAGTATAGACACGGAGATCGAGGCGAAACAAGAGTACATAAAGACTTTGAAAAGAAAGTTGAGTACTGAAAGAGAAACTTTGACCGAGTTCAAAGAGGAAATAGACAGCGAAAGGGACTATTCTAGTGAAGAGCTGCCGTCGATAAAAGAGTTGAAAAACACCATACGCAGGTGTGACAATAAGATGGAAGAACTACAACCGGTGAACATGCGAGCTTTAGACGACTATCAAAAGAAGAAGGAAAGAAAAGAAGATCTCCAAGAGGAATATACGGAGCTTGAAAATAGGAAGGAAGAGTTGGACAAGCTCATAAATGAATTAGATAAAAAGAAAAAGGGAGGCTTGTTGAAAGTCTGCGATGGTATCAACGATAACTTTGGAGAGGTTTACGAAGAACTCTCCAACGGTGGAGAAGCCCATCTAGAGTTAGAAAACAACGAGGATCCCTTCGAAGGCGGCCTCATAATCAAAGCTAGACCGCCCGGTAAAAAGGTTCACTTGGTGGATGCTCTTTCCGGTGGTGAAAAGAGTTTGGTCTCCATGGCTTTTATTTTCTCCATCCAGATGTACGATCCTTCACCATTTTATCTTTTAGATGAGATCGACCAAAATCTTGACGGACTGAACGCCGAGAACGTTGCTGAGATGATAAGCAGGAACGCCGAAACGGCACAATTTATACAGATCTCTCTACGAAAAGTCACCTTGAAAAAGTCGGATCATATCATCGGCGTTACCATAAACGATAAAGGTATCTCCGATGTGATAATGAAAGTAAACATAGGGCAAACCAAAGAGACAGATATACCCGAGTTTTCAGAGGTCAGCAAACTCAAGACGGAGGTGAAGTGATTTGGTATCCGAAGTCAAAGGACCAAACACACACTTTCACTCAGAAGAAGATCCTAGAGAAGAAGTCATACAGCATCTTACTTTCCACAAATCCATAATAGACGAGGACAGGAACGGAGAGAGGATAAACGATTATATCGAGATGATAGACGAGATCGAGGATGAAAGTCACGCCCTCTCCAACGATCCTTTCGAGAACTCCATCGCGTCTATCTTTAAACTCGTCATCGAAGAGAGGATGGACCCCTGGGAGATCGACCTCGTTTCGTTCACCGAGATGTACCTCTCTCAGGCAAGGGAAAAAGAAGATCTGAATTTTATCGTCGCGGGCCGATTGGTCAACATGGCATGGTCCATCTTGAAGATGCAGTGCGAGTACGTGTTGAACTCAGCTGAAAATGAGAAAGAAGAAGATGAGGAGTCAGAAGAGGAAGAATTCTTCAATGACTGGGATGTATGGGATCAGGAGCTCTACGATGAGCCAGAAGATCTTGATTACGAAGAAAAAGTATTGAAGGGTGATGAGATGCCCCTGGAAGAGGCAGTGCGCAGAGATGAGAAAAGACCGGTATCCCTGATGCAGCTGGTAGACGCCTTCGAAGACGCAAAAAGAGAGGCAAAATACAAGGAGAAAATGGAGCGTATCAGAAAGGAAAAAAAGAAAGAAAGAGAAAAAGAATTTAAGAAACAAAAAGAGAATTATAAAACCCGCTCTCATGAAGAGAACATACAGAAGGATATATCCTTGATATGGGACAGGATATGTTGCTATGAACAGAACGTGATCACTCTAAATATGATCCACGACAACAGAAGAAAGGACCTGATCACCGCCATGATCGCTGTTCTCTTCCTACACAAGGAGAAGAAAATAAGGGTGAAACAACTTGGGTATCCTAATGGTCAGATCCTATTGGAAAATCTTGTTCCTGAAGAGGAAAGAAAGAACGGTTTGGTCAACTTTGCATCAGTGAAAGAACAGAAAGTTATGACCTTGGACGGGGTAATGATCCCCTGAACCAAGAGCAAAGAGCTATTTGAGATAGTAGTATTCTCCTCTAGACTTCTGTTTTTTATCCAATCTAGACTCAAGCTTGTTTACTCTAGGCCTGTGCGTTTCCTCATCCCTTCTAAATGTTATATTTACGTCCTTCAGGAAGTTGTTCATACCTGATCTCATATCGTATGGTCCTTCTCCCTTTCCTTTTTTACTCGGCACCCCGGAAAAGTTCATTATGAGATCCGACACGTAGTCTATAAAGTAAACGTCGTGATCCACGATCATACCTCCTTTGTTTGTTTTTTCCATAAATCTTCTTATAACTTTTGCCGTGGTCATCCTTCTACCCGCGTCTAGATACGCGCTGGGTTCGTCTATCAGGTAAAGGTCCGCTTCTCTACCGAGACACAGTGTTATAACGACCCGTTGAAGTTCTCCGCCGCTGAGGTTGGCCACGTCTCTTTCATAAAGATCTTGGATGTTCAGAGGTGTTAAAACGTTGGATTGAAAAAAGCCGTTATTTATACTTCGATTTATCTCCGTCCTGTAAAGATCGATGACTCTACCATCGAAGGACGGTTTGATATATTGTGGTTTGTAACTGACATCGATCTCTTTTTTGATCTCACCTTCTGTTGGCTGGATAACGTCGGCCAACATTTTAACGAAGGTGGTTTTACCTGTAGCGTTCGGTCCCACTATACCCACTACTTCTCCTTCAGGTATCTCTCCCTTTTCAGTCTCTAATACAAAATCATCCCATTCCTTGATCAATCTGTTGTATTCGACTATGGGTTTCGAGTGCCACTGGGACTTAGGTGCTCTTTTTTCAAAAGTTATTTCAGTCTCTCTGAACCTTACATTCTCTTCTTCTAAAAATCCATGAAGATAAGAATTTATGGCCTTTCTCACACCCTTGGGGTGAGATACGATACCGTATGCTCCTTTAGAACCGTAGAGTACATGTACGTTATCAGCTAAAAAGTCTAGAACCGCTAAGTCGTGCTCGATCACCACCACTCTATTTTCTTCGCTTTTCTTTCTTATAACTTCCGCCGCTTTCAAACGCTGTTTGATATCTAGATACGAGGAAGGCTCGTCGTAGAAATAAACGTCCGCATCTTTCGTCGTTGTGGCCGCGATGGCGACCCTCTGCAGTTCACCTCCGGATAGATTGGTGACCTTCGATCGAAGCGTATCCTCTATATCCAACATCTCCACCCATCTTTCATAATCGTCTCCAACGCCTGCTAAAAGATCCTCCACCATCCCTGAATAGTGAGCAGGTATCTTGTCTACGTACTGTGGTTTCAATGCCGTTACTATGCTCTTTTTGGATATGTCTTTAAAATAGTCGCCCAAAGCGGTGCCCGAGTACTCTTCAACCGCTTTTTTCCATGAAGCATCTTCTTCATACCTACCAAAGTTAGGTACTATCTCTCCAGAAAGTATCCTTACCGCGGTAGTTTTTCCTATAGCGTTGGCACCTAAAAGACCGGTCACAAGACCTTTTTCAGGTAGAGGCAGCCTGTAGAGTCTGAACGTGTTCTCACCGAACTGATGGATTAGATCAGTATCTAGTTCTTCTGGCAGGTTGATTATCTTGATGGCGTCGAAGGGACACTTGTCCACACAGATTCCACAGCCCGCACAGATCTCCTCGTTTATTTTTATACCGTTTCCATCCTCTGTTTTAACTATCGTTTCATGTCCGGTCCTGACCTTGGGACAGTAGTTTATACATTCATAACTGCAACGGTCCGGTTGACATCTTTCTTCTAGCACAACAGCTATACGCATCTAAGGAGTCCATAAAGGTCGGTTATATTTTAGCTTGGCGCTTTTTCAGTCCATATCTTGTTCAAGTTCGAAGCCTTCTCTTGTTTTGGCCGCCAACCCCTTATCGAAAACTTCGACTTCTTCTCGTATCAGAAAGACCCTTGCAGTGGCAACCAATCTATCGTTTTGGGTCACCACTATGGCTTCGTCCCTATGCATGAGTCTTTCGTCCATATCTTTAACGAACTTTGCGAAGACGTTCTTACCTTCAGAGTTGAACTTAGCACTATCATCGGTTACGATGATCCGCAATTCGGGTGTTGAAAATTCTTCCCACAATATCCTGGCTCCCGGTTTTTTTAGAGTGAATAAGCCGTCATAATGTCTTACCGAAAGTATGTGTTCTCCGTCCAGTATCACATTTTTGATGCGTCCCTTCCTATTTTTAACAAATTCCATATCACCCTTAGACAAGATATCGCCGGCACCTTTAAAGAATTGGTAGTCCGACACGCTTTTTACCATCATCTCGCCCAAAGATAATTTTGCCTTGCTCGAGCTTAGAGATCCCAGGGTCTCTTTTCCTTCCCAGGGTATGATCTCGTCGATCTCTTCTTTCTCTTTGTATGCCTCAAAAAGATCTTCTTGCTTTTTTGAAGGGGGGAAGATCGATTGAGCTACGGGATAAACTTCGTCCATCTCCAGAGGCACGGGTCCGAAGGGAGTGGATACCAAGTAGTTTGTTGCATATTCTTCTAAATAACTCAGTTCTTTTTTTAGATGCCTATGGTATGGTTTTTTCTTTTCATCTACATGGAAGAAGATAGTGGGCCCCTTTGAAGGAGGAGAATAATCGTACCTTATCCAATCCTGCAAACGTTTTATACTCGGTCTATGAAAAGACTCACGGCCTATGTAAAATATGGCCTTTCTTCGACTACGAGGATCGAATCGGGACAAGATGCCATGATTGTTTCTTTTCAATACTTCTAGACTCTCGAGGAGATCGGGATGACCACGAACTCTTCTTTCCACTAATTCCCATAGATCTCCTTCTATGATGGCCTGCTTTACCTTCTTAATCTCTCTCAAACTTATCCATAGGTTGTGTTGCGCCAACGCTCTTTCTTTCGCTTTATCGTCCAATCCTTTGAGCTCTTGGACAGTATGGGAAACACAGACGGGACATTCACATCCCATATGATGTATTTCACTCAGATTTTTGGTCCCCTCGGGGAACATCACGTCTCCTCTTTTTGCGTACTTTGCATAGGAGCTGGAATCGAAAAGGTCGCAACCCAGTAAAACCGCTAGAGAATATATCATAGGGTGTCCCGCTCCGAATAAGTGTACCGGTCCTCTAGGTCCCAATCCTTGCTTTGATGAGAGTATTATCCTGGTCAGGTCCGAAAATCTGTAAGATTCCATCAAAGGCACGACGCCTCCTATGGGATAAAAATCACCGTTCAGTTCTCCCATCATCTTTCCACATCTTTTCCTTAGATCGGTAAAAACTGATCCCTGTATCGGGTAGGCTATATGACCTTTTTCTTCACTGAACATCTCCTTGGCTTTTTTGGCTCTTTCAACCGTTATCTCAACCTTTTTGTTCGCTACGTTTCTATGGTCGTCGGGTTCGGTAAACTCGTCTAATATGGTGGATATATCCGACCCTATTTTTTTTTGAAAGGAAAGTATCTCTTCAGGTCCAACTTCAACATCTCCGTAAACGTGGGCCTGAAATGTTCCCGAGTCCGTCATTATGGGTCCTTGAAAGTCCAAAAGTCCGTGTATACCCCCTTCTAAAGCTTGTTTCCTTAACTCTTCGTTTCGATAGATTATGTATGAATTAGTTATCAATATCTGTATATCGAACTCATTACGGAGTTTTTCCATGGGTATGAGCTTCAGGTTAGGATTGATAACAGGCATTATGGCAGGCGTTTCTACGGTTCCGCTGGGAGTCTCAAAATCACCTATCCTTGCGAGTCCGTCTTTTTTCTTGATTTCGAACATATTCTTCACGCTTTCAACTGTTGATAAAAATGGAGAGATAAAATTGTTTTTTAATTAAAAAGGAAAGGGGTTTTTTTGGTGCGTTTATTTCAATCTTTTCTCAAAGATTTTTTCTTCACTTTCTTTCTGGGTCTCTTTTTCACTCTTTTTTGCTGTTTTTTGATCCGTTTTCCCGATATTTCTTCTTCGCTTTCTGTTTCTTCTTCCTCTTCTTCCTCTTCTTCTCCGATCAAAACATCAAGAGTATCTTTGTCTTCGTCCTCCTTTTCTTTCGTGTCACTCTCTTCGACCTCTATCAGACTAGTACCACACTTTTGACATATCGCTTCGTCTATACTGTTTATGGAACCGCAGTTGGGACATTCCTGCCCTCCTTTTTTGCGCTGTTCTTCTTTTCTTTCTAACCATTCGTCGAAAGTAACGAAGGAAGGCTGCTGTCTCCACCATCTTATGAACTCTTTTTTGGAGAGTCTTCGGCCCACTTTCTGTTCTGCTTCTCGTTTCTGTTGGCTGACGAACATCTCGTATTGTTTTCTCATACGTTCTGTGTAATCTTCTACCTCTTCACCCGTCTTTATGAATTCTATACCACATTCCGGACAGCTTTCTGAAGTGGATGGTATCCATTCTCCACACTCGCTGCATTTTACAGTACCCATGTCGAATTCAACACCACACTTCGGACATTCTGTGGAATCCGCTGATATGCTCGCTCCACAGCTACCACACTCTACGATCTCCTTGGGACCGTAGAATTTGAAGTAGGCGATGACTGAGCCGACACCTCCTATGGCCGCGGCCAATATCACTATCAGGAGCCACAGAGGTATTATCCCGTCATCGTCCTCGACGCTCATGCTTTCTTCCACTCTTTGCACGTCGGAAGTTTCCGGTTCAAAGATTATTTCGTATTCTCCACCTTCTTCGGGTATCTGAAGAGCAACAAAGAATTCTCCTTCGGAGTCTGTGGTGCCAAAACCACTTGATACCTCCTCTCCATCGGACTCGATGGATACCCTGACTCTGGTATCCGCGATCAGCTTTCCGTCGGACTGCCTGCTCAGTGTCCCTTCAAAGGAATAAGTCTCACCAGGATTTGGATCTTCAGGGATCATTATATTGGTTATCCGTATCTGTAAAGGTACTATGTCGACTTCTATAGATATCTCCTGGTACGGTTCGACCTCGGGGTCGTCGGAGGGTTTCAAAAGGACGGTTATCTCATCCATATCTCCAAGTTCGACCACCCACTCCTGCGTAATTTCGACTATTTCACCGGGATATACTTCTAGGGTTTCATATTCTTCACCATCAGGATATATGAACTCTAAGACAGCGTTCGGTATCGGGGTATCGCCAGTATTCTCTATAGTGGCGCTGAACCTCAGATCGTCTTTTTCTTCGAGTTCTAGTACATCGTTTACCTCCACTTCCTGCCAATCGTTTTGCTCTACATCCAATATCTCCCATGTAGTGGAGATGAACTCAAGGTGAGGTGGTGATAAGATGGTAAGAGTAGTTTCAAGAGAATGTGCGTCTGGTATATCT
>PUNG01000061.1 GCA_003551675.1 Thermoplasmata archaeon | reverse complement strand
TATTCTCATAACAGAGAGGAGTTCACGGCTCAAGCTGTCCTTACCGTTGAACCCGCAGAATACGAACTCAGCATCTCTGTTCAAGGCGAAGGTACCACTGATCCTCCCCAGGGTACCAACACATTTGGAAATGGAGAAGTTGTTACGGTAGAGGCAATACCTGACGAAGGTTGGTATTTTGTTGAGTGGACAGGTGATATAGAGCAGATCGAGGATCCAGAAGAAAACAAAACCACAATAGAAATGTTGGATGACTATGACATCACGGCTGATTTCCAGGTCTATGAGTACAACTTGGAGATAAATATAGAAGGGGATGGTTTTGTAGAGCTAGATCCCGAAGAAGAAAGATATGAACATGGCACGGAAGTGGAACTGAGTGCAGTACCGGACGAAGGTTGGACTTTTGTAGAATGGACCGGCGATTTTGAAGGTACGGATGAAAATATGACTATCGTGATGGACGAAGATAAAGAGATCACCGCACACTTCGAAGAACTCGAGACCTACGAGCTCACCGTAAACATAGAAGGTGAAGGCGAAGTTGTTATGGAACCGGACCAAGAAGAGTACGAGGAGGGTACGGAAGTGGATTTAACCGCTTTACCTGACGAGGGCTGGTACTTTTATGATTGGGCTGGAGATGTGCTAGAAGGTGAAGAAGGTGAACAGATAACCATAATTATGGATCAGAATAAAGAGGTAACGGCAGTGTTTGAAGAAGAAGTAGAATACTACGAACTCACCATAAACATACAAGGAGAAGGTGAAGTAGACATAGATCCCCATGAAGAAGAGTACGAAGAGGGTACTGAAGTGAATTTAACCGCTTTACCTAACGAGGGCTGGCTATTTACGGAGTGGAGAGGAGACTTTGAAGGAACGGACGAACAGATCAACATAACCATGGACGAGAACAAAGAGGTAACGGCGGTGTTCGAAGAAGAAGTAGAATACTACGAAGTCATTGTAAACATTGAAGGTAAAGGTGAAGTAGACATAGATCCCCATGAAGAAGAGTACGAGGAGGGCACAGAAGTGAGTCTTACTGCGGTACCTGCCGAGGGTTGGCTATTTACGGAGTGGAGAGGAGACTTTGAAGGAACGGACGAACAGATCGACATAACCGTGGACGAGAACAAAGAGGTAACGGCGGTGTTCGAAGAGGAACCGATAGAAAAGTACGATCTCACGGTAAGCATAGAAGGCGAAGGTATTACCGAGCCTGAAGAAGGTACTCACACTTATAGAGAAGGAGAAGTTGTCACCGTCGAAGCGATGCCCGAGGAGGGGTGGTATTTTGTTGAATGGACAGGGGATCATGAAAGTACTGATGAACAAATCACCATGGTTATGGACTCTGATAAAGAATTGACTGCATGGTTTGAAGAGGATGTAGAGTATCATGAGCTAGAGGTGAACATAGACGGAGAAGGCACTGTAGAAGTGGAGCCCGAGCAGGAAGAGTACGAAGCTGGCACGGAAGTCACTCTTACGGCAGTACCTGCCGAAGGCTGGAAATTTGTAGAGTGGAGAGGAGACGAAACAAGTACAGAAACGGAAATAACCGTCACCATGGATGAAGATAAAACCATCACCGCATACTTCGAAGAGTTAGGTCCGGCAGAATTTGAATTTTCTGCCCTAACAGTAGAGCCGGAAGAACCGGAAGTAGGCGAAGAGATCAAGATAAGTGTAGACGTGACCAACGTGGGAGAGCTAGTAGGGGAATACACCGTAGAATTTTACGTGAACCATTCTCTCATCGACGAAGTAGATGTCGAGTTGGAGGCCGGTGAAACAAAAACGGTTTCAACGACCTACGAGATCCAGGAGGCAGGGGAGTACCACATAGGAGCTGAAGAGGAGAGCACTACTTTTACAGTCGAAGAGGATGAAGAGAAGACATCCAACTGGTTGTTGGTCGTTTTGATCCTGTTGATCATGGCTATTATCGTGTTCGTCTGGAAGCGGTCAGGTGGTGATGGTATCCCTGATGAGTCTGATGGGCAAGAGGAAGAGAAGGATGAAGAGGAGTCCTCTTCGAAAGAAACGGAGGAGGAATAAATACATTTTAAAAAAATCAATCGATTGGCACCGTGATTATTGAGTATCCAATTCAAAATATTTATATACCTAGAATGAGCTTTCACTTCAGATTATCTAATAAATAAATAGTAAGGAGGATTTAATATGAACAAACGCGCTATATTAGTAGGCATATCTATATCCGTTGTGTTTTTTCTAGCGACCGCGGGTGCAGGAGCGGCTCTGTTACAAACGAACGTCGGATCGTCCATGGCTGAAATGAACGAAAATGGACCCATGGATCCAGAAAAAGTCGACGTTCCTACTTGGGAGATAGGCTCTTCTTGGACCTATCATCACGAATTGGATCTGGAAGAAGAAGATGGTGATATGTATGTCCATATCGTAGAAGAGATGACCTATACCGTCGAAGCTATAGAGCAACATGAACAGGATGGAGATGTATTTTACGCTTACAACCTGTCTTTAGAGGGAGAAGTTATAGACGGTGATGGTGAAGTCGAAGGATATAATGTGGATGTTGATGGCGGAGAGATAGTAGGTTATAAGATATGCAGGGTGAGCGATCTTGCCATCGTAGTGGATCGACAGGAAAGAGAGATCGACGCCGTAGGAGGAGGATTTATAGGTATCGATCTATGGTTGGATCTGAATCGTATATATCAACCTCCCA
The DNA here is from genome assembly GCA_003551675.1 of Thermoplasmata archaeon. Lineage (GTDB taxonomy): Archaea > Thermoplasmatota > Thermoplasmata > Halarchaeoplasmatales > Halarchaeoplasmataceae > Natronoplasma > Natronoplasma halalkaliphilum. The sequence goes on along the minus strand of PUNG01000061.1, from coordinate 10,364 downwards.
TCGAGAATTATGACTTTCCAGTGAGCGTCGATGACTTGTTTTGGAGTAACACCACCATGATCGCCGAAGGCAGGTATGAGTACGATGCAGGTATGATCGGGTCAGGCGAAGATACTTTCGAAGAAGTGATAGATTACCGAGGTGAGTCCACGATCCCCTACATGGAGAATATCACCGTTCCTGCCGGTGATTTCGAGACTTACTATATACATGAAACGGTGAGCGGTATCGAAGGGGATGAAGACTCAGGGGAGATGGAGATATGGTACGATCCCGAAGTCAAATCGTATGTGAAACAGATCGAAGACATCGGTGTTGATGATTTTGAACTCACTATGTCCCAGGAACTTATCGATCACGAGGTATTTGAAACATCCAACGAATTGTCCATAGATCCTTCGGAACAATGGATCAAGGATGAAGTTACCATCACGGGCCAATTTCCTGACTATCCAGATGAGAACGTGACAATCTGGATCCCGGAGGGAGCGGAGCCGAGGGATGGATGGAATACCACAACAGATGGGGATGGATATTTTGAAAAGGTTATACAAGTTCCCGTGGCCGAGGACATGACCGAAACGACGTTGGATTTTTCATCTATAGGATTCGTCGCGGAATTGGACGAGCAGGAGGACGAACTTGTTGTATCTACGCTTGTCATCTATCATGACAACAGTCCTGTTTATTCTACTCCGACAGACGGTGCCGTTATATCAAGTTTAGACCCGGAATTGAGGGTTTTGCTCGGACACGACAAAGGCGAAGACATGAACGTCACATTTTACGACGCCTCGGACCACAGTGAGATAGGTTTCCAGGAAAACGTTTCCAGTGGGAATTATTCAAACATAACTTGGGAGGGGCTTGATCGCGGTACCACTTATGGATGGTACGCTGTAGCTGATGACGATGACGAAGCCTATGAATCAGAGGTATGGGAATTCACTACGGAAGGACCGAACTTCCAATTGAGTATCGTTTCTCCCGAGGACGGAGAGAATTTTGTCGAAGGCGATCTCGTAACCTTGGATTATGAAGTCGAAAACATAGGCACCGAGGATAACACTCAGAATATATCATTCGAGGTTTTCCATGAAGAAGATCTTGTGTTTGAATATAATGAAACGGTCAGTCTTATGGCCGGCGATCTATATGAAGGGGAATTCACTTGGGAAGCGGACATGCTCGGTGAGTTCACCTTCAAAATCGTGAGTGAAGATGATGAGGAAGAAGTGGATCTGACTATTTTAGAGGAATTCGACTTAACGGTAAATATCCAAGGAGAAGGCACCGTCGAAGTCGACGGTGATGTGGTAGAAGACGGCTGGTCAGATGAGTATGCAGACGGAACTGAAGTGACGCTAGAGGCTTTTGCAGAGGAGGACTGGAATTTTGTAGGATGGACAGGTGACCATGAAGGAACGGAGGAAGAGGTAACGGTAGTTATTGACGCAGACAAGGAAGTAACGGCGCTCTTCGAGCTCAAGACCTACGAACTCACCGTAAATATCGAAGGAGAAGGCTCGGTGGAAAAGGAGCCTGATCAAGAAGAATACGAACATGGGACTGAAGTTATCGTGACGGCTACACCGGAAGAAGGTTGGCTTTTTGTAGGATGGACAGGAGATGTGCCGGAAGGTGAAGAGGAGAACGAGGAGATAATGGTCATAATGAACGAGGACAAGGAGTTGACGGCTAACTTTGAAATAAAGGAATATACTTTAACGGTACTGGTGGAAGGAGAGGGTAGTGTTGAAGTCGATCCAGAACAGGAACAGTACGAGCATGGAACCGAGGTAGCTCTAACGGTGGTACCGGAAGAAGGCTGGCTTTTCGTTGAATGGATAGGAGATGCTGAGGGAACTGAAGAGAATATCACCGTAGTTATGGACGAGAACAAGGATCTGACGGCACATTTCATCCAAGAGTTCGAGCTTACCGTTAACATAGAAGGAGAAGGAGATGTTTTAGTGGATCCAGATGAAGAAGTATATCTAGATGGAACCGAAGTAACAATCACAGCGATACCAGACGAAGGTCACGAGTTCGTGGAGTGGACAGGAGACTACGAGGGAACGGAAGACGAGATCACCATAGAGATGGACGATGACAAAGAGATAACAGCGGTATTCGAAGAGGCCGTTTATTACACACTCACCGTAGAGGTTGAGGGTGAAGGAACGGTAGAGATCGATCCAGACGATGAAGTGTACGAAGAGGGTACAGAAGTAAACCTAACAGCGATACCCGACCAAGGTTACGAGTTTATGGAGTGGACAGGAGACTACGAGGGAACCGAAGAGGAGATAACCATAGTGGTGGAAGCTGATATGCACATCACAGCGATATTCGAAGAAGATGTCGTTGTTGATACGTACACGCTCACAGTGGACATTGAAGGCGAAGGTGAAGTAGCTGTAGATCCGGAACAAGATGAGTACGAAGAGGGAACGGTAGTTGAGCTGACCGCTTCACCGGAAGAGGGCTGGGAATTTGTAGAGTGGACAGGAGACGAAACCGGTACAGACACGATCATAGAGATAACCATGGACTCTGACATGTCCATAACTGCGCATTTTGAGGAGTTAGAAGAAGTATATTTTGAAGTGAGTATCGTTTCTCCCGGAGATGGTGACGAATTCGAAGAAGGCGACGAGATAGTCGTGGAGTACGAAGTAATGAATACCGGTGTGGTTACAGGCGAACAGGACATCGAATTATACGTCGGTGGTGAGTTAGTAGACACAGAAGAAGGAGTCGAGATTGAGCCCGACGGAACTTACGAAGGCCAGTTTACTTTTGAGGTCGAAGAAGACGGTACCATCGAACTAGAGGTCCGGGGTTCGGATGAAGGTGAAGTCGATACGATCTCGTTGACGATTTCTGCCATGGAAGATCCAGATGATCCAGATGACGAGGATGATGACTTCCCATGGTGGTTGATCGTGGTGGTATTGATCATAATAGCGGTGATCGTGGTGGTCCTATTGGTGCTGATGAAAAAAGAAGACAAAGGAGATGTGTTAGATGAAGAAAACTATGACGAGGTATACGAAGAAGGATACGAAGAAGAGTACGGACAGGAGCCCGAAGACGAGGTATTCACGGAAGAGGATGAAGAATTTTAACTACCCGTGAGGCCATCCGCCGTGGCAAGAGCGTTGACTAATCCTATCCGACCAGATCAAATGATGGGTACCAACAGGGCGTTACCAATCTATTTTCAAAATCTATTTATATCTAGGCTTAGTTAGTCTTTGTAAAATGTCTGTGACATGGAGAGTGTAATGATGAACAAAAAGAAAAAATTTATTTCGGCTTTTGTAGTAACGGTATTGTGTTTTGCAGTTTTTTCGGCCGCCTTAACATATTCTTCACCATCTGAGGGATACATGTCGGATGTAGAAAATACAGAGATCGATGAGACATCTTTTCCATTGAAAGGCCATTCTAATACGGCTTGGATATTAGATCAAGGAAGTGACAGTCTGGGCTCTGTCTCTGGAACTCATTACGAGATGGGGTACCAACATGGAGCCATGGTTCCTGAGGAAACTAGACAGACTATGAGAGCTTATTTGAATTATATAGATGAAGACGTGGAAGATCTCTTGGAGGTATATGAACAGGGAGAGCCCTATATATCGGATGAATATAAAGAAGAGATGGAAGGCCTATCCGACGGTGCCGCTGTGTGCCTAGACGAGGTGAATGCAGTGCATTCCATACCTACTTTGTACCACTGCAGCGGTTTCGGTGTATCGGGCGAAGGGACCAAATCAGGGGCAGTTTACCACACCCGCAGTTTGGATTATGGAGTGGACATAGTGGACCACGAGAGCGGCAGGACCTTGCAGATGAACGCGTTGACTCTCTTTAGAGATCCAGACCACGGTTACGGCAGTGCAGTTCCGGCTTGGTCGGGGTTCGTTGGAAGCGTCGACGGCATGAACGAAGAAAAGATCAGTATCGGAGAGATGGGACAAAGTACCGATGATTCGAGTAAGGAAGGAAACTTCATGATCTTTCGTATCAGAGATACATTAGAAAAGGCATCTAACATGGAGGAAGCCGTAAGCTACATGAAACCGAATAGAACCTACGGATTCGGTTTTGTAGTTGCGGACGGTGAGAGCAATACATCTCAGATGATAGAGATGAGCCACAGTCAGTACTATAACGGCACGTGGAACGATAGACAGGAAGATAACAGCCCTCAGTACTTCCAGATGGAAGACGTTATCCGGAGGGGTAATCGTTATGCAGCTTATAATACAGCGCTTACCCAAAGGGACAATTTCATGGTGATGCCGACCGACAGCGGATTCATGCACCTTATGAACTATCTAGAGCATAGTAGAAGATTGGAAAGAGAATATGGAGATATAGATTTTGATACTGCGGAGGAGATATTCGCGGATGCCTATCGAAGCTATCCTTTACAGATGACAATCCATCATACTGTATTTTCTCCTTCTGAGCTGAAGATAAGAAGAGCTAACGCTTATCCGGAAGGCACTGGAGCCTTTTGGAATGAATACCACGAATATTCGTTTCCCATGGTCGAAAGTCAACCGGATCTATTGACTCTGAGTAGTCCTACCAACGGCTCTTCCGTATCTGGAGAAGTAGACGTGGTACCAGATCATGAGTATACTCCGGATTCCATGAAGTTATACATAAACGGAGTAGAAGTGGAGGAAAAGACTTCGGAACCTTTTGAATTCTCGTGGGACAGCAGCACGGTTTCCGAGGGTGATCATGTTGTAGAGGTCAGGGCCTACGGAGAAAATTACTCGGCCGTGGCTTACAACACCGTAACTGTCACTGAAGGCGGCGAAAGTAGTGAACCCTTGCGTATGGAACACGAGAGTGTAAGAAAAGATGATATCATAAGTGTTGATAACACTCGTTCTGTTCGCTCGACTGAAAAATTGTTGAAAAATCTACATGTTCCAACACCTGAGAACGAGGTCACTCTTTCTGAGGATGATTGGGTAGTAAACGAAACGGTTTATTTGAACGATACTACCCAAGAGATCACAGGGAACGTGATCATACAAGAAAAGGGTTCTTTGATAATGTCGAATTCAACATTGACAATAAACTCTAGCTTCGACGGCGAGTTCGGTCTGATAGTTACCGACGGTGGCTCTCTAATAGTCAACGAGTCGACGATAACTAATATGGATCATGATATTTACTGTCAAGCGGACAGTACAGCAGAAGAAGTAAGTATAATAGATTCCAGGGTCGAAGGCGGCGGTGACTCGATCACAAGTCCTCTCTTTTCCGTAATGATCTCCAATGTGACTGTGGAACGATCTACATTCGTACACCGCAGTTTTGGTTTCGTGGCTAGTGGCGGCGTTCAGGATATAAGCGTGATGGATTCAGAATTTATGTTGGAAGACACAGCACGTCTTCCTGTAGCCGACATATTCACACCGAGGAGTGCTTCCCTGATGATGAACAACGTGGAGGAGTCCACTATAGAAAATATCACGATCACAGGAAAGTTGAACGGAAAGATGTTAGGCTTTGGCATCTTACTTTTTAACTCCCAAAGTATTTTGGTCAGTGACGTGCACGTAGAGCACGAGTTCGGAGGAGTAGGTTTGCTAGGGTCTATAGAGAACGAGTTGAACAATATAACCGTTATGAACTCTCATGCAGGAGTTGTGGGTCTCATGAATTCTCAACATAACGTTGTTGAAGATCTACATGTAGAACATACGGCAATCGGTTTTGGAAACATGTTTGAATCACCATACAACACCTTTAAAGACGTATATCTTAACGATACCACTATAGCGTTTGCTGCGGAAGGAGATTCTAACGGTATGAAAGTTGAAGATGTTGAAATAAAGAATTCTCGTGGCGCTGCCTTGTTAGAGGGTTCTTCGGACCTGATCCTCAGGAATATAACTCTTGAAGCAGATTATGCAGGACTTATCTTCGGAGGCGACTGCCATGATTCCGTAGCTGAAAATATCACCATGGACCTAGGTAGAGAATTCCAAGGTGAAGTCATGGAATTCCCTGGCGTTGCTATAGATGGGTCAGATAACGTTAAGCTCCATGATATAGAGGTACGTGGAACCAGATACGCATTGAAAGTGCAGGGTGACCATAGTCCTAACTTTGAACTCGATATAAGCGATTTCAAAACGGAATCGGGAGAAGTAGAATATCACTCTGGTAGTGCTCCCGACGAGATCACAGGGGACCAGGTTTTCCTCCATAATATTCAAGATAGCGAGTTGAACGTTGAAACGATAGACGGCCCGGTTTATCTTACTCACGCTCATAACGTGACTTTGAACGCTTCTGTAGATGATGCGGTCAGTGGTATCATAGTTGATCGTTCTAATAACGTGACCTTGACGGGTGAAGTTGTGGACTCTTATAGCCATGGAGTCAAAATCGACAATTCGCAGGGGATAAACATAGATGTCGACGTGAGCGGCGCATATTGGGGTTACTCGATCAAGAACAGCGAAGACGTATACGTCGAGGGTGAAACCACTAGTATAAAGGATGCCATGGTGTATGTACATACTACCAGCGAAACGGAGTTAAATGTTCAGGCGTCTGGATCCGCCTACGGAGTCATAGCGGGATATTCTGAAATCCATATAGTAGGAAGTATGCCTCCCTTCACCCAAGAGCCTATGCTTCACGAATCGACTATAACTATCAGCGAGACGGATCATATAGAGATCGAACCGCAAGAAAAAACCGTGGGTGCAGGTAAAGTCGTCAATTACACCGCTACGGCCTATGATGAACTTGGCCAGGAGATAGGGGACGTTACTGAAGAAACCGACTGGTCCATAGATGAGGAAGCCGACGGAGAATGGGATCAGGATACCGGTGCTTATACTTCAGAGAATGTAGGGGAATGGACTGTGACCGCTAACTACACTGAAAACGGACAAGATCACAAAGACACCGCTACGCTCGTTGTCAATCCCGTTTATGAGCTCACGATAGATATCGAGGGCGAGGGAAGTACTACTCCCGAAGAAGGTACTCATACTTACGACGATGGCGAAGAAGTGACCGTTACAGCCGCTCCTGAAGAGGATTGGTACTTCAAAGGATGGACTGGAAGTTATGAAGTAACGGAAGACGAGATAACCATAATTATGGACGCTGATAAAGAGATAACAGCCGTCTTTGAAATATATGAGTATGAACTTTCGATAGTGATCGAAGGGGAAGGAGAAGTGTGGGTTGACGTAAGGCCTGATGATGCGATAGAGGATGTGGTCGAAGACGAATGGTCGGACGAGTTTCCAGCCGGGACCGTAATAGATTTAACCGCGAACCCAGATCAAAACTGGTACTTTGAAGAATGGAAGGGCTCCTACCAGGGAACGGAAGACAGGATAACAGTCACCATGGACGAGAACAAGAGTCTAACTGCCGTGTTCGAAGAGGAGCCTCCTGATAAATACGACCTTACAATAGAGATAGAGGGAGAAGGTATTGTAGAAGTGGATCCCGAGCAGGAAGAGTATGATCATGGAACGGAAGTGAACTTGACGGCGATAGCAGAGGAAGGCTGGGAATTTATAAACTGGACGGGCGACGTTGAAAGTAGTGAAGAAGAGATAACCATCGTGATGGACCAGGACTATGAGATAACAGCGGTGTTTGAAGAAGTGGTAGAGTATTACGAGCTTACAGTAAACATAGAAGGTGAAGGCGAAGTAGAAGTTGATCCTGAGCAGGAAGAGTACGAAGAAGGTACAGAAGTTGAACTAACGGCAGTACCAGAAGAGGGCTGGTATTTTTATGAGTGGACTGGAGATGTACCAGAAGATGAGGAAGGAGAACAGATAACCATAACCATGGATCAGAACAAAGAGATAACAGCAGTATTCGAAGAAGTGGTAGAGCATTACGAGCTTACAGTAAACACAGATGGTGAAGGCGAAGTAGAAGTTGATCCTGAGCAGGAGGAGTACGAGGAAGGTACAGAAGTGAATTTGACTGCGATACCAGAGGAAGGTTGGTCCTTCGCTGGATGGACTGGAGATGTACCTGATGAAGAAGAGTACAATGAGGAGATAACTCTAACGATGGATGAAGACAAACAGGTGATGGCACATTTTGAAACTATACCTACTCCTTTATATCCCTTAACACTGGAGATTGAAGGTGAAGGGTCAGTTGGAGTCGATGGCGAAGAGGTAGAGACTCCCTATATGGAAGATCATGAGGAAGGAACGGAGGTAACTTTGAAATCCGCAGCAGATGATGACTGGGAATTCGTAGAGTGGACCGGAGACTACGAGAGCGAAGAGTCCGAGATAACTTTGACCATGGACCAGGACTATGAGATAACAGCGGTGTTTGAAGAAGTGGTAGAGTATTACGAGCTTACAGTAAACATAGACGGCGAGGGAGAAGTTGATGTGGATCCTGAGCAGGATGAGTACGAAGAGGGAACGGTAGTCGAACTGACCGCTTCACCGGAAGAGGGCTGGGAATTTGTTGAATGGACCGGAGACGAAACCGGTACAGACCCGACCATAGAGATAACAATGGACTCCGATATAACCATAACTGCGCACTTTGAGGAGTTAGAAGAAGCATATTTTGAAGTGAATATCGTTTCTCCCGGAGATGGTGATGAATTCGAAGAAGGCGACGAGATAGTCGTGGAATACGAAGTAATGAATACCGGTGTGGTTACAGGCGAACAGGACATCGAATTATACGTCGGTGGTGAGTTAGTAGACACAGAAGCAGGAGTCGAGATCGAAGCTGGCGTGACTTACGAAGGCCAATTTGCTTTTGAGGTCGAAGAAGACGGTACCATCGAACTAGAAGTTCGCAGTTCGGATGAAGGTGAAGTCGATACGATCTCGTTGACGATTTCTGCCATGGAAGATCCAGATGATCCAGATGACGAGGATGATGACTTTCCATGGTGGTTGATCTTGGTCGTTTTCATAGTGGTCGTCTTAGCCGCTGTGATTTTCTTTACGATGACTACCAAATCAGAGGAAGGCGAGGAAGAGGATTTTGAGCCGGAGGATGAACATCTCGAAGACGAGGAAGAATATCTGGACGAAAGTAAAAAAGCAGAAGAATAAAGTAAAAGCTAGAAAACGTCGGTAGGATGTGTCGACATAACGAAGGTTCTAGATCAGAGTAACTAACAAAAGCAAAACCATGGGATAACGAGTGCCGATAAAGTACAAAGGAAGCTTCCCTCCTTTTTTCTTCGTCTCTTTTTTGATATCGTCAGCGAAGTGTATGCTGAGAATATCTACAAAAGTATAGAATATGAAAACACCCATCATAACGTATAGAGCGGCAGAAGGGACGTTCTGTATATGAGGAAAGAGAGTTATGAGAACGATGAAACCTCCGATTAAAGTGGTACTCCAGGCTAGAGATATCGTATTTTTTATACCTACGAAGTGGGCTATGGTTTTGATCCCACACTTCTTGTCTTCTTGGTAATCCTCCGCGACGTTAACGAGATTTATGCCGAGGTTTAAGATCGCATAACCTAAAACGAAAAACAAGAATTTGGTCGATAATTCATGAGAGATGAGAAGGTGTCCTGCCAATATGGGAAGTACGTAGACGCCTATGTTCACGGGTATCGGACTCAAGATCCCCCTGGTTTTGAGTCTTACGGGTGGGGCCGAATACAGATAACCCAGCATCCAGCCCAGCGATGCTAATATGGAAACAGCCGGCTCGCCTCGGATGAAGAAAACAATTATCAAGATAAACGCTGAAATACTCTCTACTATCATGATCTTCCGTAATAAAGGCTCTCCTAAATTTTCCACCGCCCTGGCAAGATTTTTTTTTCTTAAAGAATCTACTTCCCTGTCATGATAACAGTTGATATTACAAGCAAAAGTTATAGTGGTTAAAAATAGAAATGCATAGAGAAGAAGATCTAAAGTTAGTAACGAAGAAAGGGAGTCTGCGGCGTAAAGCGGACCTAGAAGTATGGTAGCTAGAGACACGAGCTGTATTTTCCATCTGCTCACCTCCAAAAAGCTTACTAGTTTGCCCAAATTAACACCCTTAATTTATTATTTAAATGGTTTTGGATGCAGTGGAGTGGACCCAGCGGGACGAACCAATTTCGCCAGAAATTGGTGAGTAGTGGGAACTTGTTCCCACATATTTTCAAATCCCGATGGAGACACGAAACGCAGTGGAGTGGACCCAGCGGGATTTGAACCCGCGGCCTCCACCTTGCGAAGGTGGCGATCTGCCAGACTGATCTATGGGCCCAGAACTATGGGTTTGAGAAGAAGGAGTTCTTGTTTTTAAGCATTTTGCTGATTCTGCGATTAGGACGTACGAAGAAAAGGTAC
>PUNG01000135.1 GCA_003551675.1 Thermoplasmata archaeon | reverse complement strand
TTCCCTCTTCACTTATCTTATCAAAAGTGATACTTCTAATGGAATTATTTTCTAACTCATCTTTCAAGTCAGTAATCATCTCATCGATCACACTCTCCTCTAAGCATGTAAAATCTATATCTACCGAAAATCTAGTTTCTTCAAAATATATCTTTTTTAGACAGGTTCCACCTTTGAATATCAATTTCTCTGAATACGGTCTCTCAGATATCTTCTCTAAAATAGCTGTTATAACATAATCCTTATAGATGATACCCTGTGGAATATTCTTTCTACCCGCTAGTCTCTTTAAATCATCGACGTCCATCAGTGCTTCCTCCAGCCCAGCAACTCTTCTTCGGATAGATTCAACTTCAATCCCCACTCTTTACAGATAGTAAAATCATCTTTAGATGAGGAAGGATCTAACCATCTATACCCTTTAAAATCTTTTTTTAATTTAACCCCTATTTCTATCTCCAGCACGTCTAGTAAATAACCCATCCTTCTGGTCACCGCACTAACACCCACTCTCTCTAAATAATTTAAAATAGTTTCCCAATCGACTTTCGTTCTTGAACTCCACACAGCTTTAGAAGCTTCATAAAGACCACCACAATGCTGGGGATAGGTTAGACTATCGATCAAAGTTTTTTCTAATGAAGAGACTAGAAAACCCTTATCTTCTACCCTTTCCTCCACCGAGCCAAAGAATCTTTTATCAGATATCTTTATGAACTTGATCTTTTGACCAAGATAATCAACGTCACGTTTACGTTTGGTCAAAGCTACCTGGTTTACCTTAGGTATCTGCTCGGTCATATCCCAATAGTTCATCGCAGACCAAAAGCCAACATAATATTCATCGACTATATGATCAATAATAATGTATATACTTTCCATCCAATCTCCTTCTAATCCTGATCTGGCCGGATTTAATGCATATATTCCCTTTTGTATCTCTTCGATCCTCTTTTTCTTCTTCAATCTATGCAGAACATTAGCCACCGACGAATCGGAAGTATCTACTATCTCCACTGCCTCCTCAAAATTGAATATCCTTTTTCCCTGTTTTTCTAACTCAAATATAAGTTTAGATTCCAACGGCCCTATATTTACACCTTTGTTCACGATAATCATCTATAGAATGATATTTGTTACATTTAATACTTGCGGATGTTTAGTTAATTTTCCTAATTTTTGTTCTGAGTCGGCAAGAGCACACATAAACTAAATTTCTCCGAGATCAGAAAGCTTGCTAAAAGTTCAGGTAAAAAAACCTACTGGGACCAACAGGTCTGTGAGGAAGCTACTTTAAACGATATCGATGAAGAGAAGGTCAAATGGTATATGAGCCGTAGAAAAGATGTAAGAGGTAATAGTAAACCATCAGGAATGTAAATTCAGTAAATTTTTTATACTAAGTAATACTTAATAATACTTAGTGATACAAATGAAGGCGCATCCTGTAAAGATACCCGATAAGATGGAAGAAGACCTGCAAAAGTACATGAAAGAACTAGGATACGCCAGTTTTAGTGAGTTCGCTAGAGATGCGATCAGAGATAAACTCTATAAAAAAGAGATCAAACCCGAATTTGAAAAAAAGATAAAAGAAGGCTTGGAAGACGTAGAAGAAGGCAATGTACATTCTCATGAAGAAGTAAAAGAGAAATTTTCCGGATCGTCAGAATGAAGATCAAGTCCAAAGGAACAAAACGATGACTAAACGAGTAATATAATGCTTTAGGATTCTCCTTTGACCACGCCTGATGCGATGATGTGGCTCAACCTTATAGGCTCGGGCAGCCTTCCCTGCATGGTGAACAGACCTAGAAGCCTTTTTACCGTTCTGATATCTACTCCTTCTTTTTGTACGTAGATCGGAGAATCTTTGGTTTTGATCTCGTGTAGTTCTCCTTTCTTGATCTGCATGTATTTTTTTTCCCAATCATCGAAATGCCCTTTCATAGCCTTTTTTATCTCTTGAAAATCCGGTCTTTCTCGTGACACGCTGACGCATGGAATTTTAGTACCATAGTTTAGTTTTTCCAAGTCGACGAGGTTGAAGCCCCCTAACGCCGCTCCGTCCACGAATATAACTTTGATCTGTTCTTTGAATTTAGAGCCGTTGATCATCTCTATCAATCTGTTGGTAGCGTCGGTACCGTCGATCTCCACCGTGGTGGAAAGGACCCCTTCTAAGTAATTAGGAGCCCTGGTCACCGTACCGACCACCATGACCTCTTTATCTGAGAACTCGAAGGGAGCATCGTCTATGCCCATGGCTCTTATCTGGTCTTTGATCATTTATTAACTCCTCAATACAATGATAACTCTCCGGTAACTCTATCCACTACCTCGCTTCGCCCAGGACCTATACCTATACAGGTAGTAGTACCTCGCTTGACTTCTGTCAGACCTGCGTCCGTCACCGAACACGTGGTTAGATCTTCGTTCTTGGCTACTTGCTTCAAGAATTTTAAGTGTTCTAGGTCGTCGCACTTGACCAGTACTTTCTTCTGCCCTTCCCTGAACCATTTTTTGAAATCCTTATTTTTTTCTTTTTTACTTTTTAGGGCACACGACACGGAAGCGTGAGACGCCTGGACCGCTAGTTTTCCCGGTGAAAGGGCGAGGTCTTTTCTTACAGCTATCACCAATTTATATTTGAACATCGTTTATCCTCTTTAAAATCTTTTTTCGATCTTTTTTTCCAATTCTTTCAACTCTTTTTCTACTCGTTCCAACTCATCGCGACATCTCTTTTTTTCTGCAGCACTTTTTCCTCTTTTTTCTTTTAGATCCTCTTTTAAAGACATCTGTTTTCGTTTCAAGCTTTGCAGCTCTTTTACATCTTCCATCTCTCTTTCGTATCCTTCCTCTTCTTTTTTAAAGGAAGGTTTTGGTCTAGATAAGGAAGGGTGTACATATCTCAACCACTGGTAAGCTCCTCTGTACCAACCCACCACGAGAAACGTTATGGTGATAACCACCAAAACGGTCCAGATGTATTCCGCAGTGAAATAGCCACCATCGTTTCCGTATGGAAGAGAACCCAAGATGAATCCTAAAATTATCACCATCGCTGCGCTGGCACCTATGCCGTAAACTATCCTGTAGATAAGGTCCAATTCTTCGTCTAATTCTCCCTTGCCAGGAAAGACGGCATTGATAAGACTGATGCCTGGTAAAAATAGAATGAATAACCCTGCCAATATGCTCCTGATCATCTAACTCTAAAGACCAATATCTGAGACTCTAAAAAGTTTTTTCGGCCTTTACTACCTGTTCAATCCTCGTCGAACTCATCGTAGATCTTACCGACCAACTCTTCTAAGGTATCTTCTAGAGTGATTATCCCATCGAATTTTCCATTTTCGTCTTTGACTATAGCCTGGTGTATCCTCTCTCTTCGCATCCGCTGGAAAACTTCAGTAACGTCGTCGTCGTTATTAACAAAGTAAGGTCTCCGCATGTGGTCCTGAACAGTCCCTCCTTCTCCCTCCGTACCCAATATCTCTTTACTGTATAGTATGCCGACGACTTTATCGGAACCGTGCTCTGTGACGGGTAGACGGGTGAATCCGTGTTCTTTGATGAAGTCCGCGGCCTCCTTTACAGATAAGTTAGAATCTAATCCATAAGTATCGTCCTTTGATACCTTCACCTCTTTTACTTTACAATCTCCAAACCAAAATACACGGTGGAGTATGTCTTTTTCTATCTTTTTGATTATGCCCCTTTTCTCTAAGATCGAAGCTAAGTCCTTGATCTCTGTTTCGGTCACCGCCATTTCATCGCTGTAAGTTCTACCACCAAGTATCCTTATAAAAAAATCAGATATCTTGTTTAGAACTTTTATCAGAGGTTTTAAGCTGATCGACATATAATATATAAGAGATGCGTTTTTTTTACTGAATCTCTTCCTGTTTTTGAGAGAAAACCCCTTGGGAGTTATCTCTCCAAATATCAAAAGTATTAGAGTCAATACCCCGGAACCTATGGAGATAGCCCATCTACCAAAAAGATCCTGTACGAATATAGTTACTAGAGTGGGAGCTACCACGTTAACGATGTTGTTGCCTATCAATATGGTGGTTATCGTATCATCCATATTTTTTTTAAGATATTCTAGTTTGTCAGCATGTTTTTCCCCATCACGTTTCATCCTAGCTACGTCTAACTTATCCAGGGCGGTCAGTGCGGTCTCGGAACCGGAAAAGCGGCCGCTCATATACAGACAGAATATGATGGCGACGAGATATAATATCATTCTCCAATCCATATGGTTTTCCTCTATAGATTATTTTAAACTCTTGATCTTTGTCTTACTCAACTCTTAACAATCTTTCTAATCGTTTATCAATCTTTTGAGGAACCTTTTACTCTCTATCAGTTCCTCAAGCTTTCTTCCCTCTATGACTAGATTGCCTTTGTAATCTTCCAAAGACTTCATAACCTTTCCAAAGTCGATATGTCCTTCTCCCAAAGGCAGGTGCTTGTCTCTTTCTCCTATATTATCATGTATATGTACATTTATGGGCGTGAACTCTAAGAAATCGTCCAATCTGTTTGCGGTATAAGCGTGACCTATATCCAAACAAAGATCGATGTTTAGATCATCCAAGACCTCTTTCATCTCTTCGGGTTCGCTACAGAGGGTGAGCCACATCTCGGGCATATTCTCCACAGCAAGACTTATATCTAGATCTTCGGCGGTTTTCATCAATCTTCCCAATGATCTTTTTGATATGTCTAAAACGTTGTCACAATAAAAACTCAGAGGAGAATAAAGACCTGGATGCACCGTGACTATTTCGGCACCGATCATGGACGCTAGTTTTATGGATTTTTCAACTTCTTCCACACTAGCTTCTCTGATATTCGGGTTTATACTAGCCAGATTTATATCGTTCAAAGGTGCATGGACTTGGATGTGAATATCGGTAGTGGACAGAACGTCCGTGACCTCGTCTTTGAATTCCCATCCCTGATATTTTTCCATCATTATCTCCCAGCCTTGGAACTCCTGTTCCACTTGCCTAAGAGCTTTCTCAACAGGTACTAGGCAAAATTTTGGATTGGATGCGAGTATTTTTCTTTTCATCTATCTGTCTCCGTTAAGTTTTCTATCAACATTATGATGTCGTCACAAGTTATAGTTACTTGTATCCCTCCTAAAGGCTGCTCTTGTTCTGAAAAACTGATCTTCTCGTTACAGCTAGCCTGCTTTGAAAGTGTGAATGAGCATCGGTTACCTATGACTCTTTTTTGTAGATAGTCCCGGGCTGTATCTCTTATCCGCATATCTTCTAGAATCATCTTGAAGCGTGTGAGATATCTTGTTTCACCCACAACTTCATCTTCCTTTATTTCCCAGCTGCATTTTGGGAATATATTTGAAATACAGAAGATCAAGGTCTCTTTGTTCTCGGTAGGATATCTAGGGCTACTGATCTTCACTTTGAAATCAAAGTCGTTTAGTCCCATTGATATCGTGATTATTGGGTAATATATAAAAGCGTTGTTTTCCCCAAACACGTAAAAAATTTTATTAGCTGGGTTGTTTTTACCCTATCATCCATAAGGGCTCATGGTTTAGGCTGGTTAGAACGTCGCCTTCACATGGCGAAGATCGCCGGTTCGAATCCGGCTGAGCCCACTCCTTTTTGTCGTGTACTCAGCGGATTCGAAATACGAGGAATCCGAGATCCCTCTTACTCATCGATTTTGGAAAAGAAAATCGATTCGTCCGGCTGAGCCCACTTCACTTAGTAATCCTTCTGATATTGCTCTATTTTTAATAGGAAAGGAACCTAACACCGATCTTTATACAAATCCTCTTCAAACCACTTTTTCAGATATAATAAAGTGAGAGAAAAGGAGTTTTTCCACGTTGATATTTTTGCTTCCTACAATTCCTTTTCAAAGAGGTCTTCTTCACCAGTCTCTTCTTCCTCGAACGTATCTACTTCTGCTTCCTCTTCTTCACCACCATATTCTTCTTCCATAGCCCTCCCTTCTTCCTCTTTACCTTTTCTCTTTTTCATCAGCAGGAATACCAGGATTACTATAGCTATAACAAAAACTAGACCTATACCTAAACAGATACCAAGACTTATCCCATCATCTTCAAAAACCATGTGCAGCTCACCATCCGAGTCTATTGTAATACTTATCTCCTTTTCTTCGGATTCTCCACCAGGATAGTCGCCTTCCCAGTGGCTGAATTCCCAGTCATCGGCCGGTTCGGCTGTGAATATCAAAACAGTACCCTCGACTGCCACGAAGCGCCATTCTTCGTCGTCGATTTCCTCCCACCTGAATTGAACATCATCCTCTGAATCCACATCCCATCTGCCAGATCCTTCGCCAGTGAGTATCAATTCATAACCGAACCTTGCCGTAAGCTCTTTGTCATCGTCCATATCAATGGTGATCTCCCTCTCAAATTGTTCATTGAACGGATGATCTCCTTCCCAGTTGACGAAGTGATGATCATCCTGTTCTTCAATCGTTAATGTGACTTCAGTCTCCGGAGTGATCTCAAATGTGTCTTCGCTTTCGACCTCGTGCGATCCGTGGTTCCACTCGACGATCACATTGCCTTTCTCTTCACCTTCTATGTCTACCGTCAGATAGAAGGTCTCTACGTCCTCATATACAATCACGTCGATGCGTTTGTCTACCTCCCCCATCGTCACTTCATCTTCTACCGTCTCGTAGCCCTCCTTCTCCACCGTATAGTTATACGTACCAGGTTCTAGTTCTTCAAAGACAGCTTCTCCGTCCTCGTCTGTCTCTACGCTTTCTCCTTCTACAGTCACCACAGCTCCTTCGACAGGTTCGCCTTCTTCGTCTTCTACTCCGATCAAGAGATCATGATACTCTACAACTACATCCTCTTCGAACACAGCAGTGATATCTACACCTTCTTCAAGAGTGAAAGTTATCTGTTTTTCATCTTCGTAGTAACCATCCCATTCAATGAACTCGTATCCCTCTGACGGTTCAGCAGTCAGTCTGATTTCATCTCCAGATTCACCACCGGGTATCACAGATGTCTCTTTTACTGGTGAGTCCGGATGCTCGACCCATTCTTCATCCTCGGTCTTTCTACCTTCGACTATGATCTCGCCTTCACCTATCACGCCGAGTTCTACCGCATGCGCAAAATGGGGGATGAGAGTTATGTCCTTTTCCACCACTACAGTGATCTCACTATCCTCTTCAAAAGTTTCGTATTCACCTGTATCTATCCTTTCAAGCCATTCGAAGAACTCGTAATCTTCTTCCGGTATCGCACTTAGCGTTACTTCGGTACCGTTCTCGTAGTTCTCCTCGAACGGAATTTCTATCTCCTCACCGTCTACTTCGACCGTTCCTTCGCCCCATATAGCACCTATCTGGAGCGTGTGGTACTTATCCTCCTCGACGAACACTAGCGTCGTATCTTTATCCTCCGCCATGATGAAGTCTGTCACTCCAGTTTCCTCATCGTACTCCTCACCAAGATCTTTCCACTCGTAGAACATCCAACCCTCATCCGGTTCCGGCAAGAGTTCCACAGCTGTTCCGTTCTCCAATTTGAACTCCCACCTTTCGCCCGGCTCGGTCTCGTTCTCGTACACAGGCTCAGGATTAAACGCCCAGTTTACCGCTCCCGAACCTTGTACCTCCAGCTCGAGTATCATCGCATCTTCAAGTACTATATCTTTTTCAAATTCTCCCGTTAGCTCGATCATTCCTTCCTCTGTTAGATAATCGTCGTGTGTTATCACGTATTCATAAGTGGATTCCGGTATATCTTCAAACTTTGCTAGACCGTTCTCGTCGGTGGTCTCCACGTAATCTATCTCTTCGGTTTCAGTGGAGTCCAGTTCGACTTTTGCTCCTTCTATCCGTTCATATTCTTCATCTGTGACCAAGATCGTAAGATCATGATGTTCTGCCATCTCTTCAAGCGTGACCTCTTCTACTATGTCGTTATCCACAATCTCTACTTCATCTTCTACCGTATCATAGCCCTCCTTCTCCACCGTATAGTTATACGTACCAGGTACTAGATCGTCAAAGACCGCTTCTCCGTTCTCGTCTGTTTCTTGAGTTTCATCATCTACTGTCACGTTTGCTCCCTCGACGGGATAGTCTTCTTCATCGATCACTACTATCGTGAGGTCATGTTCTTCGATGAGAGTTTCAAAGTGAGCCGTTATCAACTTATCGCTATCCATCGTTATCGTTATCTCTTCATCCTTTCCTTCTTTATCTCCCGTCCATTCCTCGAAGTACCATCCATCGTCTGGGATCGCTTTCAGGTTTACATCCATACCATCTTCATAGATCCCTGTCCAGCCGTCTTCGACTTCTTCACCGTCAACATCTACCGTGCCCTCTCCATCGATGTTGATCGTTAGTTCGACTTCTTCCTCCTGCCATCGTAGGGCTGGATAACCCGTATCTCCTTCCTGATCTTCTACAAACTCATGGTTTCCATCCAACCAAATATCCTCAAAATCCCATCCTTCATATGTATCTACATCGTATTCCCATGTCATCTCTTCTGTAGTCCTGCCTTCGCCACCATCAGATCCGTCCTGCCCGCTAGTCTCTATGTTCCAATACGAGTACTCAACCGCGGCCCATTGGTTCCTTCCGACGAGCCCGCCTACCTCTTCTTCACCGCTCACGTTACCCGTGGCATACGAGTTCTCCACCGTGCCACTGTTCCATCCCACGAGCCCCCCTATATACGTGTCCCCGCTCACGTTTCCTGTAGCATAGGAGTTCTCCACCGTGCCTGTGTCCAATCCCACGAGCCCCCCTACTCTACTTCCACCGCTCACGGTTCCAGTTGCATACGAGTTCTCCACCATGCCATCGTCAAAGTATCCAACGAGCCCGCCTACAAAACGGTCACCGCTCACGTCTACATCAATCATACCAATATTACTGATTTCACCACCATCTACAAATCCGAACATGCCCACATTAGCGGCAAAGGGTATGTCGATATGCAGATTAGAAATGGTATAGTTGTTGCCATAGAACTCCGCCGCAAGATATGGGATATACAATCCTGGTGCATCGGATAAGTCTATATCAACTCCAAGTTGAAATTCATATTCTTCTTGCCACGCAAACCCCAGTAGGTAACGTAAACCATCCACACTGCTTATCTCGTAGTGTTCATCAACAGGAACCAAGGTGTCGCTGTAATCCTCTATGTCCAACTCCTTATCTACCATCCAATCGTCATATTGTTCAGTGAAGATACCTCCTATGGTAATATGAGGTCCATCATTGATGAGAACGGAATCGATGTTGTAAAAACTGTTGGATACCGTGCCCCTGTTCCGTCCCATCAGGCCGCCTACTCTAGAAGAACCGCTCACATCTCCGGTAGCATACGAGTTCTCTACAGTGCCATCCCAGTTCATTCCCACGAGCCCGCCTACATCACTCTCACCGCTCACGTTTCCCGTAGCATA
The DNA here is from genome assembly GCA_003551675.1 of Thermoplasmata archaeon. Classification (GTDB taxonomy): domain Archaea; phylum Thermoplasmatota; class Thermoplasmata; order Halarchaeoplasmatales; family Halarchaeoplasmataceae; genus Natronoplasma; species Natronoplasma halalkaliphilum. Next base: position 3,634 of record PUNG01000135.1, on the reverse strand, counting down.
CGAGTTCTCCACCGTGCCTTCGTAGTTGCTTCCCACGAGCCCCCCTATATACGTGTCACCGCTCACGTTTCCCGTAGCATACGAGTTCTCCACCGTGCCGATGTTCTCTCCCACGAGTCCGCCTACTCCATTACCTCCTCCAGTCACGTTTCCCGTAGCATACGAGTTCTTCACCATGCCACCCATGTTATATCCCACGAGTCCGCCTACAAAAAGGTCACCGCTCACGTCTGCATCGACAACACCGATGTTGCGAACTTCTCCTTCATCATCAACATATCCGAATAGGCCGATGTGATCGGTCTCTGGGCGGTCGATGTAAAGGTCCCTAATTTCATGATTATTCCCATCGAAAGTGCCTGAAAATCCGTTATCGTCATCACCTATCGGCTCCCAACCATCCTCATTATCGACCAACTCATCATACCCATCCGTATCTTGGTCCAGATCGTTCATCAAAACGTAATCACCGCCTAAGTAATCTCTTACTCCGTCCAGATCGTGCCAGTTCTCAATAGCGACGTTATGCTCTTCGAATACTGCTGTTATTTCATAGTCCTGGTCCATGGTTATGGTTATTTCGTCTTCCGTTCCTTCATGATCGCCAGTCCATTCTACAAAATACCAACCTTCGTCAGGCGTTGCTGTTACCGTCCCCTCTTCCCCTTCTTGATAGGTATGAGACCCACCTGAAGGATCTGTACTGCCTTCACCTTTTATTTCTATATTCAAAATATATCCATCTTCAGTTTCACTAGCATAAGCACCATAGGTCGGCTGTACACGCAACCGACCTGTGAAATCCTTGTCTATATCAGGAAGGTCGAGATCATAATCGATCAGATCATCTTTATCCAGTGAATCGTCCACTGGGGAAAGATCAAGCTCCTCAAGATCATATCCGGGGTTTACAAGATACTGGTCGGCTTGGTCACGGTCTGCCGCAAAATTCTCTGTTTCGTTGACATTAGAGTGTAAATTCATAGGGTTATCAGAGAATATCGCATTCTCAGCCACCATCTGTTCATAGTTGGTATCCACATTGGTTATGCTGATGCCGGTACCGGAAGTGACGAAGGTATTTCTCAACACGTAGATATCCTTTGGAACGTCGTTGTGATCGAAGATCTGAACCCCGGCGTTTTCGGTCATGAATATGTTATTGTAAAGAGCCACATTGCCTTCTCCCTGGAACGCTGAATGTCCCCCTTCATTCTTGTAGAATGTATTGTTGTAGATCAGATACCTATCTTCACTTCCCGGCCCCTCGGTCGGGAAATGACCTACAAGAAGATTCGGACGATACCTCTCCTGGCCGGCTCTTTTGAAGGTATTATTCCTGATGACGGTCTCGTGGGGTCCCTCGGGTATACCCACGCCGAAGTCTCTATGATTCTGATGTTTGACCTGAATATTATAACCAAAGGTGTCTTTTATCACATTGTTCTCTATAGTCCCTCCGATGAAGGCTCCGTCTTCTCCCGAGGCACAGCCTAAATACATACCCGTACTGGCCCCATCGATGGTGACATTTTTTATAGTCCATCCAAAGGCTACGGCGTCGTTCGAAGTGTCGATGGCGGTCTGACTGCCCACATCATAATCGTGGATATACAGATTTTCCAGAGTTATGTTCGATGTATAGGAACCGTGCCTAGCTCTAAGAGCCATCCCCACATCATTTGTAGCACCATCGAGTCTAAGATTGCGTATAGTAAGATTGTGCGAGTTGCCGAATTCGATTGTGTTAGCATGCCCATGTCTCTCGATCACGGCTTCTTCACCATCTACCGGGCCGGAGATAACTATCGGCTCCTCTGCAGTACCGTGTAGATCATCAGGGTAAAGGCTGGAGGTATATGTACCTGATTCTAGAGCCATCCAGTCACCGGCTTCGAGATCATTTACGATGCTGGTATAATTATCTGGGCCCGCATGAATAACGTTGAAATCACCTTTATCATGTCTTTCAGGCTCATTTTCTCTCTCCTTATAGTCGGATTTGACCTCTAGTAGTTCAGATTCGCTTTCGATGCCCTCATCAAAATGATCACCTATCCTCGACTCGTTTCCTACCGCTACGACCATCCCACTGAGAAGCAGCGAAAGGGCGATGGCGACTACAAATAATTTCATTTTCATCATCTTTCCTCCAAGATCGGGATATCAATACCTTTTCGAATATTAAAACATTCGGGTCAAGGTACCTGCTATATTCAAGGACGAAAGTATCTGGAGTTTTTGAATGTATCTGCTTTTTTTAAGGGCTATCGTAGATAGCCCTACATGTTTTTGATGCATTTTTTCGAAAAAAGATGCGTAGGAACTCACTACGTTCACTCCTCCTATTTCCAAATTTTTTCGTTTCACTCAAAAATATTGAAAATACGAGGGACATGAGTCCCTCTTTACTTCGGAAAGCTATCGCCTTCCTGCGTATGCAAGGGAAGGGGACCTAACGCCAATTTGTATACAAATTTCGTTTCGATTCCTGCCTGTAGCTCTGGTGTATCTACACATAAGTCTAAGGTTCAATGGACGCTTGGTCCATCATCATTACGGTTCAAAACACTTTTTCCGTTCTTCTTGTTTGTTTGCTCTAAATTGCCATGGATAAGAAAAAAGAAGTGGTTTTTTACAGATTTTTACCCGTATCCATGAAGTACTACTGCCTCTTTTTCTGGTATATCGCCACGGCAATTATTATACCGAGAACTAGGATCAGGGATGTAAATCCTGGTGTGTCTTCATCTTCTTCGAAGTGGGCTGTTATCTCCTTATCCTCGTCCATCGTTATATTCATCGACGTTTCGTCACTACTTACATCTCCTGTCCACTCGTCGAACTTCCAGCCCTCGTCTGCCATCGCTTCTATCGTCACAACTTCACCTTGTTCATAGGTGTGATCCCCTTCTGCTGGTGTAGTACTCCCCTCACCTTCGGTGTTTATCGTTAGTAAGTATTCTTCTGCTACTTCTTCCTCGAATACCACTGTTATCTTTTTGTCATAGTTCATCACGATATTTATCTCTTCTTCCGTTCCTTCATAGTCTTCCATCCATTCGACGAATGCCCAGCCCTCGTCAGGATCGGCAACTAATTCAATCTCCTCTCCATGACCAAACTCGCCAGTCCAGCCGTCATAAACTTCTTCATCATTGACTTCAACTGAGCCCTCGCCTTCTATGTAAACGGTCAATTCGCATTCGTCAAATATCTCTGTCAGGAATGGATAACCACTATTGATCTCTTTATCCTCATCTATATCCCATATGTCTTCATCACCTTCGTCGTCGTAAGGGTCACCTACAAAATCCCAAGGTCCTTCCAAGCCATCGGTAGCTAGATCTGTAAAAGTGGCGACGTCCTTCATCTCTTCTGTCGATTTACCAGTCGCAGCGCCGTTATCTGTAGAATCTTGATCACTGAGGTCCGTGTCCCAGAAGTTATCAGAAGCTGTTCCATCAAAATATTGATTACCTATAAATCCTCTGTTAGTGGGGTCTGAAGAATCTTCGTAGTGAACACTCCCTGTTGAACAACTATTTTGAACGTGTCCTCCTTGGTTACGACCCATGAATCCGCCGAACTGTGTGCTTGTGCCCGATATACGTGTCACGCTTCCAGTCGAATA
>PUNG01000024.1 GCA_003551675.1 Thermoplasmata archaeon | reverse complement strand
TTCCCATGGTGGATATTGATACTACTTTTGGTAGTGATCGGAGTCATCTTGGTCATAGTGCTGCTGATGAGGAGAAAGGACGAGGAGGATGAAGAAATACCTCCCGAGTATCCCCAAGAAGGTTTTGAAGGCTCCTCTAACGCAGCTGTAGGAGCTCCCGTAAGTCAACCTACGGAGGAAATAGAATCCGAAGAAGGATCTTGTGAAACCTGCGGCGGCGAACTAAGATATATCGAAGAGTACGAACGATGGTACTGCGACGATTGTCAAGAATACCGTTGATATCGGTTTAGAAGCATCGAACTAAAAAGATATAATTATATAAGCAAAAAAGCACACATGTGGTATCAGAGTTTAAATACATCTGAACTAGATTTCATTCTAATTATATTCAAATTGTCCTAACGGGGATAATAAAATGACGAAAACAAATAAGAGGATCTTGGCTGTTTTGTGTGTTGGTTTTTTGATGGTATCTGTATTTTCTGTGGCACAGGGGATTATGGACCATGACGAGTGTGATAGGAGATTAGTTCTCATAGATACAAACGACACTGAAGATGTATCATATATAGAATCTAAAGGGATAGAGATATTAGAGATATATCCTAGACGAGTTTTAGTCTGGCTAAATAGTGATGAAATGAATAGTATCCAGTCAGCCGGTTTTGAAGTAAAAGAACTTCCCAATAGGACTAGACTGTCAGTAAAATCCCATACTTTTGATATCGATGAAGGTATGCCGGAGTTTTCAGACGATCTTACTATAGATGAGTATGATCCGGGCGCAAAAGGTATGTATATTGTACATATGCTAGGTCCCGTTCATCCTCGATGGAGAGAAGTTCTGGAGAATAAAGGCGTAGAGCTCATCAATTATGTTCCCAATTATGCTTACGAAACTAGGATGACTCCAGAGATCGCTGAAAGAGTCGAAAGGCTAGATTTTGTGGATTGGGTAGGAATTTATCAGCCGGGATTCAAGATAGCTGAAGACTTGGAGCCAGGTATGATAAATATAAAACTGCTTGAAAACCCGACGGAAAAGATTTTAGATAATATATACGATAAAGTAGATTCACCTTCTATACAGGTAACAAACACATACGGTAATCATCTCCAAGCTGATATCGAAGACGAAGAGGTCATAGCTAAAATAGCTAATATGGAGGAAGTGTATTACATATCTAACCCTTTATCGGAGGAAGTAGCTCAGGATGAGATGCAGACCCAAACTGTGGGTGGAGGACTTGTATTTTGGGACCCTGATGATGATCCCGAAACTGCATTTAGATTGCCAGAAAATGAAGGAGAACCTCCTTATGCTGGTAATGCTGGTTCCTATGTTAACCAATTAGGATATACTGGTGAAGGAGTTCAAATAACCATCGCCGATTCAGGTATTTACTCTGATCATGAGGATTTCCAAGATCGGGTCGTAGGAGGATATTCTTATGTAGATGGTGAAGGTTGGGAAGACAAGGGTACTTGGGGTCATGGTACTCATGTAGCGGGATCCGCTGCAGCCGACACGTACCATGGAACTGGAAGTACCGTTTACAATGACTATTACTCGGGGCAAGGGAGTGCTCCTAGAGCGGAATTATTTTCAGTGAGAGTCTTCGATCAAGACGGATCTAATCATTTCCCTGACGATAGGTATGAAGTTATCGAGTCGGCGGCACAGCATTCAGATTCTTACATACACTCTAATTCTTTTGCGGGTACCACTGAAGGCGCCTATGATGAGAGGGCGAGTAGATTTGATAAAGGGGTCAGAGATGCGAACAGAGAAACGGATTATAACGAACCCATGGTGATCGTAGCCTGTGCTAGTAATAGCGGGCCCGACGAAAACTCGGTCGATTCACCTGGAACTGCAAAAAACGTTATAACCGTTGGTGCCACGGAGCACTACAGTCCAAATACTAGGGGTGGCTCTGATGATCCTAATCGAGTATCTCTTTTGAGTTCGAGGGGTTGGACCGATGATAATCGTATAAAGCCAGATTTGATGGCCCCTGGTTGTGAACATGTGACCTCGACGATGCCCGGAGGAGGTTATGATACTAAATTTGGTACGTCTATGTCGACTCCTGTTGTTTCTGGAGCAGCGGCAGTAACTGTAGAGTGGTATGAAGAAAAGGTGGGTTCTCGACCTAGTCCGGCCATGGTTCGATCCTTATTGATAAACACCGCTACTGATTTGGACAGGTCGGATAACTACCCAAATCAAGATGTCGGGTGGGGTATGGTTAATCTTGTCAACCTGATCGATGGAGAGGCTGGTTTCTTGATGGAAGATCAAAATTCTCTATTACAGACAGGCGACCAAGACGAATTTTATATTGAGTCCGAAGATGATTCAGAGCCGTTGAAAGTAACGTTAGCGTGGACGGATAAAGAAGCACTTGGAGGAGACGAATGGACTCTGAAGAACGACCTCAATCTTGAATTGGTCTCACCAAGCGGTGAAGTTTATCGAGGGAACGCTTTCAGTGAAGATGGAGGAGAAGGCAGCGATACCGGTTATACGTTCTCTGATGTGGATACGATGGATCCCTTCGATACGAATGGTGACGGTTGGGACGACGTTAACAATGTCCAGAGTGTTTACATACATCCTGATGATGTTGAGGAAGGGGCCTATACGGTCAGAGTTATAGGTGAAAACGTTCCTGAAGATGCTAACAACGACGGCGTAGCTAACCAAGATTATGCATTGGTGATGTACAATTCAGTTGTAGAAGGAGAATCCCCTTCGGTAACAGTTACATCACCCGATGGTGGTGAAGAGTGGGATGCGGGAGATGATGAGTATATAACCTGGGAGACAGAAGAGGGAGACGATCCCATAGATCATGTGAGCTTATGGTACAGTTCTAACGGCG
>PUNG01000141.1 GCA_003551675.1 Thermoplasmata archaeon | reverse complement strand
GGCACAACGGGAAAGTCGAACGCTCCCACCGCAACGACAACGAGCGGTTCTACCGCGTGTTGTCGTTCTACAGCCTCGAGGATCTCAATCACCAGATGCAGCGGTATCTCAGACGTTCCAACCGGATTCCGAGTAGTTCCTTGAACTGGCTTTCACCGATTCAAAAACGCAAAGCCTTGCAAGAGAAAAAACACAACGTGAAGCGGCTTCTTGAGTTGCTTCGATTATAGGATATCTTATCTCTTCTTCTTTTTTCCTCTTTTTGGTCTCACATCATTTACAACTCTACATAATCGAGGGGATACGACGCTGAGCACAGTCCGGCATTTATTTCCGCAAAATACCGTAGCCGCCGTATACCGGACGGATGTCCGTCGCGGTGACCATCACTTGTTCGTCATAGGACTTCAGAAAGCGGATCGTTTCATCGAGACGCTTTCTCGGAATATGCATGATATGGATCTCCCGTCGTTCGTCACGACCATAGGCATCACTCGCCGTCACGCCGAACCCCATCTCACGGAGGCTGCGGGCGATCGCTTTACCATGTATCTTCTTGACGATCGCCTCGACGCGCATAGTCCCGATCGCCAGTTTATCCTCGACGATCGTGCCGGCGTAGTTGCCCAGAGCGAACGCCAAGGCATAGACAACCACCCTGAGAGGGTCTCCGAGGACATCGTCCAAAATCGTGACAGCCAGAACGACCCAGAGCGTCACCTCGACAAAGGCGATAAGCGAGCCAACGAGCTTTTCACCCTTGGTGATAAGAACGATACGGACCGTCGCGATTCCCACTTCCAGAATCTTCCCGAAGAAGATGAAACCGTAGAGGAAAAGCGGATGCACCTGATCCAGCATTTCACTCATGATGCATCACGCCGCGTGGACTACGGCGCCCTCGATGAAGACGCGTTCCGCCCTTGTCATGATATCGAAGGGGTCGCCGTCCCAGATGACAAGGTCCGCATCCTTGCCCGGTTTCAGTGACCCGACGCGGTCATCGATGCCGTTGATCGATGCCGATCGGGAAGTGACAGCTTCAAGCGCGCGCGCTCTCTTCAGTCCTTCCTTGACGAACAGCGCGAGCTGTACAAGCGTGTTCTCTGTCGTGACCACGGGATGGTCCGTCATCACTGCGAATGGGATGTCGTAAGAATCGAGAATCGCCGCGCTTTTAAACGACCGGGAGGTTGTCTCGTACTTTGTCGAGGCGCCGAGGGTGGGCCCGAGGATTACAGGGAGGTCGCTTTCGGCGATCGTTCTGGGGATCAGATGCGCTTCCGTGCCGTGGTCGATCGAAGCATCGAGACCAAACTCCTTGCTGATGCGGATCGCCGTCATGATGTCATCGCTCCTGTGCGCATGGATCTTCACTTTCATCCCCTCGAATACTCGCTTCAGACTGTGCAGTTTCATATCGAAGTCCGGTTTCTTCTCGCGTTCGCCTTTTTCATGCATTTCCAAAGCGCGTTTGTATTCTTGAGCCTTGATCAGCCACTCGCGCATCAATGCCGCACTGGCCATGCGTGTGGATGGGCTCTTCTGCTGATTGGAATAGATGCGCTTGGGATTCTCGCCGAGCGCCATCTTCATCGCGGTCTCCTCCTTGAACACCATCTTCTCGACCGTGTCGCCGACAGTCTTGACCGCGCAGAACGTGCCGCCGATGATGTTCGCGCTGCCAGGGCCGCTCACGACTGTGGTGACACCGCTCTTGACCGTGTTTTTGAAGGCCATGTCCTTGGGATAAAGGGCATCCAGGCCCCTGAGTTCGGGATGGATGGGGTCCGTCATCTCGTTATGGTCCATGCCCTCGAAACGGATGCCTTCCTCCGAGACGCCTACATGACAGTGCGGGTCGACGAGCCCTGGTGTCAACGGCTTCCCTTCGGCGTCGATGACAGACGCATCCTTGAATCGCGACGCGTCGAAGGTGCGCCCCGTTTCCACGATCCTGCCGTCTTCAAAAGCCACATAGCCATTCTCACCGTTGATCGACTCCATCGTATGGAGTGTCGCGTTCTTGATGACTTTCATGTGCATCTTCCTTTCTTTTTTTGATCGGCGTACGGGTTCATCGCATGAACCCGTCCCCGCCTTCCTCGATTGGCACAATACGCTCAGGCAGTCTAATTATAACAGACTTCCTTGTCCCGCTCGAGGGTGCCTGCAGAAAAAAACGCCCCGGAAGGGGGCGTTTCGCAAACTTAACGACGCAGTTTGAGTTTCTTGACGATTTCTCGGTAGCGGGAGACATCCTTGTCCGCAAGATATTTGAGCAGCTTGCGGCGTCTTCCGACCTTCTTGAGCAGTCCACGGCGCGAATGATGGTCCAGTTTATGCTCTTTTAGATGGGTGTTGAGCTTTTCAATCTCCTTAGTGAGCACAGCAATCTGAACTTCAGGAGAACCGGTGTCTCCTTCTTTCGTGCGGAACGTCTCGACGATTTTCTGTTTTTCGTCTTTCGTCAGTGCCATATGAATCCTCCTCTTCTTTCAATCTTACCCACCACCTAGCAAGACGACGAGGACCGTCGAGCCAAGTCATGGGCGCAACATGCATTATAGCATAAATCATCATATTTGCAAGGGGAAAGTCTTCCTAGATACCCTTACCGCGGCCGAAGAGCTCCCGTGTCTTCTCTTCATCTTCTCTGATCGCTTCAACAAGCGCTTCAACGGAGGAGAAACTGCGTTCGTCCCGCAGACGTTCGACGAAACAGATGCTCATCACCCTGCCGTAGAGGTCTCCTTCGAAATCAAGAAGATAGGTCTCGACGCTGAGCGTCTTTTTGGCGTTGAGCGTCGGATTGTGCCCCACGCTGGTCATGGAGTCATACCATGTGTCCTTGACTCTCGTGCGTGTCGCATAGACGCCCCTGCCCGGCAGGCGGTACTCCCCGGTC
>PUNG01000112.1 GCA_003551675.1 Thermoplasmata archaeon | reverse complement strand
ACGACGAGTACGGCAACTTGGTAACCGATGACGAAGAAGATTTTCTTTGGAGCGCGGAAGGTGCATTCATCGACGCAGGACTTTTTTATCATAGGAAAGTAGGCGATTACAGTGTGACCGCCATCCTTTTTGAAGAAAGAGAAATAAAATCAGCTCCGACCGTTGTCACCGTAGAACCTGCTGATGCGAGTTACGTTATGCTCGCCCCTCAGTATGATCAGGTGGTGAAGGCAGGAGAAGAGATCGATTTTTCCGCAAGAGTTTACGACGAATACGATAATCTGATAGATGATGACGATACGAACTTCACCTGGCAGGACACTGATGATACAGGCCTTTTCTACGAAACAGTAACGGGCATTTACAACGTCACAGCTTCTTATGAGGATTCAGACAAGATATCTGAAACCGTATCTGTCGAGGTGGAACCTGCTGATGCGAGTTATGTTATGCTCGCCCCTGAAGATGATCCTGTGGTGAAGGCAGGAGAAGAGATCGATTTTTCCGCAAGAGTTTACGACGAATACGATAATTTGATAAGTGACGACGAAGAAGATTTTCTCTGGCAGAACACTGATGATGCAGGCCTTTTCTACAAAATAAGAACGGGCATTTACAACGTCACAGCTTCTTATGATGGCGTGAGTTCCGAAATAACTTCAGTCACTGTAGAACCTTCGGATGTACATGAGATAAAGATAGACCCTAGTGAAAGTAAACTTATATCCTCTCTCGAAAGTGTTGATTTTTCTGCCGAAGCTTACGACGTGTACGGTAACTTGGTCACCGACGATGCTGAGAAATTTACTTGGGAAAATACGAGTGCAGAGGGATTATTCGATCATCGAGAGGAAGGTGTGTACCAAGTGACCGCCTCTTTTGATGATGTGATATCTACTCCCGTGATGATTACCGTAGAGTTAGAAGAATTCAAGATAGTGGTGGGACCTATTTTGAATGTAAACGAGGATCCGGTAAGTGATGCATATGTAAATCTCTCTTGGAACGATAATGTGGCAAGTCCAAACCAAGTATCCCTGGGAGTTTATGAATTCCGAATAGGACTGATGTATCACCCAGACGATATCCAATTTAACTATACCATCGAGCATGAAGACCTCAGTGAGCAAAGGTCCGGAACTTTCAATGGATTTGAGTCTGGAGAATTGAAGATAGATGATATAGGACAAAAACCAAGAGACCCGGCGGGTGTAGGGCTAGCGGTTATAATTATATTCGCACTATTGATACTCGTGATCTTGATGGCTACAAAATTATCTCTTCAAAAAACCAAAGAATCTCAATCACTTGAACAACTCAAGAAAGCTGCAGGTATAGAAGAAGAGGACGGCGAAGAGGACTTTATAGATGATGAGGGCGAGGGAGAGATGCACGAAGAGATAGAAGAGGAAGATGACTTTCTTGATGAAGTCTTCTAGATATGTACAAAAAGTCGGGTCATCGACTATAAATTAGTAAAATAAAAGAAATGTTTATAAGTGATTAGTTCTATTAGTATATTTATGATAGGGGTATCAAAAAATTTTTTTGAGGAGAGAAGGAGAGGCTTGAACCTATTTATGATAGTTGCTTTTACATTTGTCCTAGTGTTCTCTGTATTTCTTCCACTGTTTTCAAGCGTTTCAGAGGCGGATTCTACAGAGTCTGGAGAATCGAACCTGCAAGATATAGAAGAAGAGCCAGAAATACATGGGTGGGTAGCGGATATAAAAGAAGTGAGCCCCGAAGGGATATGGCATTCCGATGTTTTAGAGGGTGATTATGATAAAGGTCCCTTTCACACGGATACGACAACGATCCACCTTAATCTAACGGGCAGAGGTGAGAGAACGGAGGCTCTTGAACCATTCGATTGGGTATTTTCTATAGATTCTTCAGGGAGTATGGATTGGACTGATCCCGATGATATAAGATTGGACGGGGCAGTACACTTTGTTGATAGAGTAGAAGAAGATTTTGAGGAGCATGCGGATAAAGCGAGGGGAGCAACCATCGACTTTGATTCAACCATAGTTGAAGGGGAACGTGGAGGGACGTACGAGATGACAGACGATTACGATTTTATGAGAGAAAAGATCAGGCTGATCGGGAACACAGGAGGTACTGCTTTTGAACCCCCTATGAATAGAGCATTACAAAAATTCCGTACCCAAGGAGATCCAGGTCGGCCTTGGTTTCATATATTCCTTACGGATGGAATTGCCTCTGATAGTAACTATTGGAATCCGATAGCTGAACATGCAAATGAAGATATAACTTTATTCGTGATGGGTTTCGATCCCGTAGGAGACTACGTTGACAGGCCACTGTTGAAGAGGATGGCCTCTTGGGCTACAAGTACGACTCCTATATTCTCGTTGGGCTCGGGATATCAACAGTATCTTGAGCTAGGGCCTGTTGCCGGCGAATTGGAGGAAGCCTTCGAAGACCGAGGATATGAGATCGAAGATGATGCTGAGATATGGCAGAGAGAGGAACAGCGAACCGGTGGTAGCCAGATAGGCGACAATGTATGGTGGATAACTTACGAAGATGATGAGCAGTTCTATCTAGATTACATGATAGAAGAGATAGGTGGAGAGCTGCGCATAAGAGAAGGAGGTCACTATTACTTCATAAGTGAGGCTGAGGATCTCATCCCTGCTTATGGTGTGATATATGAAGAGATAAGCGTGGTCAGAGAAACTGCTGCTGAATCTCCTCCAGGGGAGGACGATATGATGATCAAAGAGGTACTGCCGCCTTATCTCGAGTATGTGGAGGATTCGATAAAGATAGAGACCAGCCCCCGGGAACTCGACGTAGAGCTGAGCGTTGATGATGATGCGGAGACCGTACTTAGTTTTGATCCTATACGTGATGGAGAGAGGAAATTGAATATAGATGACGAGATAAGGATAAGCTACGAAGTGAGAGCAACTGAGTATGGTCACGATCTGCCCCTT
>PUNG01000134.1 GCA_003551675.1 Thermoplasmata archaeon | reverse complement strand
TCACTCGCCCCTCTGATGAACACTCAAATACCTGGAGGTGTATGTTTTAGGTAGTGGTTCCAGACACGGGCCTGCAGAAAGTTTGAAGAGACCGCTTTTGCAGGCAGGGGCCGATCATGAAGTGACATGGTGTTGTGGCGCGCCCCTTCGAGCTGGAAGCGATGACCCGACCTCTGTGTTTGGGTAAAACAAAAGTCGGCGAGCGGAATGCAACATCCGGGCTTGTGCAAGGAGTCAGTGGCTCCGTAGGAAGCCTCACCCTTATAGGGTGAAGGAGGACGTCACATTGCCCTCCTTTTTGACGTAGTTTACAGCTTCTATCTACCTTTCGTTCAAACCTTTTTCTTTTAGAGTTCTTCGGTTATCTTCTTTTTGAAAGTCACTACGATGGCAGTACCAGTATCTTCAAACTCTGGTTCTGGAAGACCGTGTTCTATAGTATCCTCGATCATATCTACAGTTCCACGTCCCCACTCTTCGATGTACCCACCTAGAAAAAACATCTTTTCTAGAAGAGGGTTGAACGGTTTAGACTCGTGTTTTTGTTTTAGCGTTTCAACACTCCATCTCTCTGGTAGTCTTCCAGGATTCCATATCTCAATCCTATCATCAAAGATCCTCGATAGAATCATCAGGTAATCATCAGATTTTAGGCTTTTACCTAGTAGCTCTTCCTTTTCCAACACGATCTAATAGGTCTAACTCAAAGAGCTTTATAAGTTCATTATTTGCTGTATCTTGAGAATCATCGTTGATTTTTCTATATTTTTTATTGCTTATACTACCTTCTCACAATTCATAAATTTCTACCCTTCACAGATTTAAGAATTCTAATCGCACAATAATCGCACAATAATCGCACATTTCGATTTATAGAAGCTTATAACGAACAGCTCTACCTTTACCGACTTTTTTGAGTATGTCGTTTTCCACCATCTCTGAGAGGTCGTTAATCGCTGTGTTCTTTGAAACATCGTTCAGTTCTCTATATTCTCGGTTTGTGATACTCGTATGTTCATCCAGATATTCTAAAGCATTTTTCTGTCTCTCGTTGAGTTCAATCTCTTTTTCTTCTTCAAATTTGTCTTTCGTAGAAAATATTGTTACCGTAGTAGAATATTCATCAGACTCGATCCCGGGAAGTTCTGGAGATAATGGGTGTTCTTCATGTTCTCTGATGATCTTGTCCCATCCCTCTCCGAGTTCCTCTATGTACTCAACCTTAGCCAATACTTTGGCGATGGTCGGGTTTCGTGAATATTGTTTTGTCGTTATGTTATCTGCGGTTATCCCCCTAGATAAACCACCAAGATTGTAGAATTCTATAGAGTTAGAGAACATCTTGATTATTACTTTGCTTCCTTGATCCGAATAATCCCTGTGACAGACGGCGTTCGTTAGTAATTCTCTGATCGTGAATCTCCCATATTCGGGGATATCTTCCCTTCGGACCTCCCCGGGGAGGAGCCTGGACATCACCGCTATGTGCTCGTTGATATATTCACTACATTTGTCGATCTGCTGAAAAAGATTTCCTCTGAATTCTTTATAATCCAATCTTCTAGTTCCTACTCTTTCATCCCTGTATCTTGCCAGAGCGACATATGAATTTATAAAAAACCGTTGAGGATCTTTTCCAAAAAGCAGTATCCCACCTTTGGTGACTTCACCATCTTTTATACAACCTAGGGATCTTAGGATATCTTTGGGTTTTCCAGCGGTTTCTTTTTCGGTGGTCTCCTCGTAGAGAGGGATGAACGTTTCTTCTACGAAAGTCCAATCGATATCGTCTAACGTAGCTCTTTCGCATATCTGTTCGTCCCAGTAGGTTTTTTTTCCGGAATTTTTTGCTAGTTTTCTCATCTCCGAAGCTTTTAATCGATGTGTGCTCTTCCCTATCCTTTTGTAAGCTTTATCTTTGTAGAAGACCGGTTTGTCGTGGGATTCCTTTACTTCGATCAATATTATGTCTTTGCTATCGAGCTTTTTAGAACTTATCTCAGGATAGATGGACGGGTCGGTGTCTAGCTTTATACGGTTAGCTAGTTTTTCTAGGGTGTTATCACCGATGCTCACTCCCGATATCTTTCCAGAGTCTTCGATTCCAATCAGTATGATGCCTCCTTTGGAGTTGGAAAGACCCGAAACTGCTTCGCCTATCTGGTTATGGAGTTTTAAAGATCCTTTGAACTCAACCTTGGCAGATTCGCCACCCCGTATCAACTCTTTCAATTGTTCTTGGTCCATGTTCTCAATACCTGATTGCTCTTTCCCTTTTAATCAATTTCGCTCATACGAATCCGTGGTAAACGTGGCGGTTTAACGAGCAGGATTCCATCCTTTCATCCTCGTTATCACTGCGGATGTACAGGACTTTGTCCTTCTGTCCTCATTCGTCCTCATAGAAAAACGGGAACATGTCTTTCCTTAGTTTCGCCATCCGACCGTCGGGATGGGTGAACACCACCCCTTCTACGTAGCCCACCTCTTTAGCTCTGTCGTACTTGATCCTGTGCTTTTTAGCGTAGAACAAAGGTATGAGGTCTTCTTTGAACCATATGGAGATGGATCCGTACGTCTTGGGGTATTTGCCCCATGAGTGGTAAACGAGTTTATTTTGACAGTATGTCGAGAACGGTATCCATAGGCGTTGGTCCAGATCGTATTTATTTTCATTCCACTTGGGACTGGGACCCACTAGTTCACCGAAATGCTGCCCGTCTTCTAGGTCATCCATGTATCCCTTGGAATAGGAATTGATCAGACCCTTCATGATGAAAGCCCCCTGTTTACTGAAGAACGGGATGCGGTTCATCCGGTTCCAAACCTCGACGATCTCCCCGTCCTCGATTATAATGGAGACGTTTGTTCCATCGAGCTTTTCCACGGCCATCACGGAGTCGTCTTCAAAGACCCATCCATAACCTTCGTTAACCTCGTCTTTGACAACGTAGTTCTCGTTCTCATCGAGCTCTCTGACGAAGGGGCTGTGGAGTTTTGGCATGT
>PUNG01000094.1 GCA_003551675.1 Thermoplasmata archaeon | reverse complement strand
TGCGCATCGAAAAACAGGGATGAGGCCTTTTGATGAACAGGTCCGCGGGGCAGTTGTCCTTCACCAGGGGCGGATTGCCGAAATGAAAACCGGGGAAGGTAAAACCCTGGTAGCTACACTGCCGGCTTATCTGAATGCATTATCCGGGCAGGGAGTTCATATTGTTACCGTTAATGACTACCTGGCCTGGCGTGACCGGAATTGGATGGGGCCGGTTTATGAGATGCTCGGACTTTCTGTCGGTCTGATCATTCAAGGCATTGAACAGGAGAAGCGCCGTGAGGAATATCAGGCAGATGTGGTTTATGCCACCAACAACGAACTTGGCTTTGATTTTCTGCGCGATAACATGGTTCTCTATATAGATCAGATGGTGCAGCGGGGACATCACTATGCCATCGTCGACGAGGTGGACAGTATTCTGATCGACGAAGCGCGGACGCCATTGATTATTAGTGGTCGGGTTGATTCAAAGGAAGATTATGGACGCTGGAAGAACGAAGTGGAACACCTGATTCGTAAACAAGCCCGGATGGTTAATGATCTTCTAAATGAGGCTCGCAAAGACCTTGATGCAGGTGCACAGGAGGAAGCAGCAGAAAAAATGCTCCTGGCCCGCCGCGGCTCTCAGAAAAATAAAAAACTAATGAAAATGCTCAAGGAACAGGGCATGGAAAAGCTGGTGGAACGGACCAAACAGCGTTTGAACACTGAAAAAAGGCTCACCCATCTTGATGAAGAGCTGTATTATGTAATAGATGAAGCTTCCCGCATGGCTGATATCCAAAATAAAGGTTACCTGGAGCTCGAAAGGGTTAACCCGGAGCTGACCAAGATCCTGCGTCTTGGGAAGTCTCAGCCTGAAATGGAAGATAAAGACTATCTTGATGAAGACGAGATGCCCGAAGAAGACGATCAGCCTGAGGAAGAAGAATCGGGGGAATCAGAAGAAGCTGAGTCTGCCGGGCAGCACCGTCATTATTTCGATCAACTCATCAAAGCATACTCCCTTTTTGAACGAGATGTTGACTACGTAGTCCAGGACGGTAAGGTAACCATTGTGGATGAATTTACCGGACGCCTGATGCCCGGACGACGTTATTCCGATGGTCTGCACCAGGCTATTGAAGCCAAAGAAGGGGTTGAAGTGCAGGCTGCTTCACGCACCGTAGCCTCGGTTACCTTTCAGAATTACTTTCGTTTGTATGACAAAATTGCCGGTATGACCGGGACTGCTTTAACCGAGGAAGATGAATTTCGCAGCATTTACGGCATGGATGTGGTGGCAGTTCCGACCAACAAACCATTAATCCGTGAGGAATGGCCCGATCTGATTTACAAGACTGAAGAGGCCAAGTTCAATGCTGTCGTAGAAGCCATCAAAGATTGTCAGCAGCGGGGCCAACCGGTTTTGGTGGGCACAATCTCCGTTGAAAAATCGGAGATGCTCAGTAAAATGCTCAAAAGAGAGGGCGTGCCTCACGAGGTCCTCAATGCAGTCAACCACAACCGCGAAGCATATATTATTGCCCAGGCCGGACGCAAAGGAGCGGTGACTATCTCGACCAACATGGCTGGCCGGGGAACAGATATCATCCTTGGAGGAAACCCTGAGTACTTAGTTAAAGAACAGCTGCTAAATGAGTTTGGCGCTGATTATTCAGCGCTCGACGAAGAAACTAAAGATCGTTGGGAAAAACGGAAGAATGAACTGATGGAACAGGCCGTTGAAGAAACGGAAAAGCAAAGAGAAGAAGTTTTAGCTGCAGGCGGCCTGCACGTCTTAGGTACCGAGCGCCATGAAAGCCGCCGCATTGATAATCAACTGCGCGGCCGTTCCGGCCGCCAGGGCGATCCCGGTTCGTCCCAATTTTTTGTTTCCCTTGAAGATGACCTGATGCGCCTTTTTGGCGGTGAAAATATAGCTAATCTGATGGAACGGTTTGGAATTGAAGAAGATGTGCCCATCGATCATTCCCTGGTCAGCAGGGGGATAGAAAATGCCCAAAGAAAAGTAGAAACCCGCAACTTTGAAATCAGGCGAAACCTGCTAGACTATGATGATGTGATGAATGAGCAACGTAAAGTTATTTATGGTCAGAGACGCCGGGTCCTAGAAGGCGAAAACATGAAGCAGCCGATCATGGAAATGATCGAAGGGATCATCGAGCGTTTGGTCCAGGAGTATACTCTTGAAAAAGGATTTCTGGATGATGAAAATGCCCGGTCGCTTCTTGAGCGAGCTGAAAACATCTTTGTCCGCAAAGGCAATATTCCGTTAAACGATCTGATCGATCAGGAAGCAAATGATATTAAAAAATTGCTTCGCGACGAGGCTTACGATTTTTATAAAACCCGTGAAGCGGCGCTGACCCCTGAAGTGATGCGTGAAGTCGAACGAGTAGTTCTTTTGCGGACTGTAGACCGGCATTGGACGACCTTCTTGAACGAGATGCAGGAGCTGCGCCGGGATATCCACACCCAGGCTTACGGACAAAGAAATCCCCTTGTCGAATACAGGCGGCAAAGCGCCGGGATGTTTGAGGATATGATCCAGCAGGTCGAAAATGATGTGGTGCGGAGTGTATACCATGTGCAGGTCTCTGCGGCCCCGCAAAGGGAAGCAGTAGCCAGTGATGTGAGAGGTCAGAGGCAGCGGATGGCTGCTGTCGGTGGGGGTACCGCTTCTTTGGGACAGGCCAGAGGCAGCGCTGTTTCGGGCCAGAATAGCAAGCCCAAACCGGTTTCCGTTGATGAAAAACCAGGCCGTAACGAACCCTGTTCCTGCGGCAGTGGGAAGAAATACAAGAAATGCTGTGGAGCGAATTAGTGATGAAAGCTGGTGATTAAATGTTGAAAGCGTGTCAGGCAGAACTGAGCCTCCAAAAGAAAAGGTTTGAGGAAATGAGGGGTTCACTTTGAATCTGATAAGAAACTGCAAGAACTGCAGGAGATAGAAGCTAAGGCAAATGAACCGGGGCTGTGGGAAGACAAGAACCGGGCTCAGGAATATTTGAAAAAACAAGGTAAGT
>PUNG01000011.1 GCA_003551675.1 Thermoplasmata archaeon | reverse complement strand
GGGTCTTATCACCTTAGGAGAGAGATAAGGGAGATTATACGAAGATTTTTCACTCTTTTGAGAGTTCTCTACCTGCTATTTTCTCTTGCTTAGAATCAAAGTGTAGCGTGTAACAAGCTATATGATGAAGAAAATGAACCGACTCAATTGGCGGATTCGCCGTGGCCCAGCTTCGGCCGTGGTAGAAATAATACGGCTCTAAGTCCGTACGATACGAGCCACGTTGACGGAACCATGAGATGGAGCTTTGAAACAGATAGTGATGTTTTGTCTTCGCCTGCTGTTGGAGAAGACGGCACTATATACGTTGGTTCGAACGATGGTTATCTGTATGCGATAAATCCAAACGGAACGGAAGAATGGAGTGTACACCTTGATGGCGGTGATGTTGAGTCTTCACCTGCTATTGGAGAAGACGGCACTATATACGTTGGTCTGTCTTATCATCTTCATGATGAATGTCTGATCGCGGTGGATGCAGAGACCGGAGATATAGAATGGAGAGCCGATACAGGCTCAGGTGTGATATCTTCGCCTGTTATCGGAGAAGACGGCACGATTTATGTTGCCTCTACAAATAATGCCATGCTGTGGGCCTTCGATTCTGATGGAGATGAAGAATGGTCATATGAAGCAACCGGAAGAGTAGAGTCTTCGCCTGCTATCGGTGAGGATGGCACTATATATTTTGGATCCTGGGGCGGTAACCTGTATGCGGTGGATTCAGACGGAGATGAAGAATGGGTGTTCGAGTCAGATGAAGATGAAGTCAGGATCGATTCTTCGCCGGCCATAGGAGAAGACGGCACGATATATGTCGGGTTAGGACACTTTGGCGGGGAATCACTAGTTGCGATAAACCCGGATAACGGAGAAGAAGAATGGAGATTTGAACCCGGGGCTTCAGTGGAGTCTTCGCCTGCTATCGGTGAGGACGGCACTATATACGTTGGGGCCGGTGATGATAACTTATACGCGATAGATCCTGATGATGGGGAAGAGATATGGAGCTTTGAAACTGATGATGCAGTGATCTCTTCACCAGCCATCGGCGCAGACGGCACGATATATCTCGGCGATATGCAATATCAAGATGGTGACTTGTATGCAGTGAATCCAGATGGGACGGAAAAATGGAGCTTTAATACTGACGGCAGGATACGATCCTCTCCAGCTATCGGTGCAGACGGTACGATATACTTCGGCTCCCGTGACAACAACTTGTACGCGATAACGGGAGAACATGACCTCACGATAAACATCGAAGGAGAAGGTAGTACAGATCCACATGAAGGAACTCACACCTACATGCATGGAGAAGAAATAACGGTAGAAGCGACCCCTGATGAGGGATGGTACTTCGTGGAATGGACCGGAGATTATGAAGGAACGGAAGAAGATATCACTTTCATGATCGAAGATGATATGGAGATAACAGCGCATTTTGAGGAGTACGCAACTTTAACGATAGATGATATCACTGGAGAAGGAACGGTTTTCGTTGATGATGTCCCAGTATCTGCAGGATTTACAGAGGACTACGAACAGGGAACAGATGTTAATCTATCAGCGGAAGCAGACCTAGATTGGTACTTCGCAGACTGGGAAGGTATACCTGAGGAAGATGCGAACATAACTATCACCATGGAAGAAGACGTGACCATCACCAACGCTCTCTTTGAAGAGTATGTTAGTTTAACGATAACTTCTACGGAAGGCGGAAGCGTGACTGAACCAGGAGAAGGACCCTTCGAGGAGTATGAGCAAGGAGAGGTCGTTGATCTCATTGCAGATTCCGAGGAAGACTATCATTTTGTAGAGTGGACTGGTGACAACGAGACGGTCGCTGATAAAACAGCAGCTGAAACAACCATCGAGATGAACGATGATTATGAGATAGAAGCTAATTTCGCCGAGACCCATATCGACTACGTGAACATCTATCCGGAAACTGATCAGGAAGTCGAAGCCGGAGAAGAATTGGAGTTCACTGCAGAAGCCATAGACGAAGCGGGACAACTTATAACCGATGACGTGACCCAATTCGAGTGGGAAAATATCCACGAGATCGATGGAGAGAATAACGTAGCGATATTCTACAACGAGACCGTAGGAGAGTACGACGTTACCGCCGAGTATGACGAGGAAGTCTCGGAGCCTACGACGGTAACGGTCACGCCAGCTGATGTGTATTCAGTTACAATCGTACCTGATGATGACCAATATATCGAAGCCGGAGAAGAACTAAATTTCACGGCAGAGGCTGAAGACGAATATGAGAACTTTATAACGGACGATGTGACAGATTTTGATTGGGATAACATTTATGCGTTCGATGAAGAGAATAACTTGGCGATATTTTACCAGGAGACCGCAGGAGAGTACGAGGTCACCGCCGAGTATGACGGAGAAGTCTCGGAGCCGACCACCGTCACAGTAGAACCGGGTGATGCGGACAGTCTTCATATCGTGGAGTATCCTGATACTCTAACTGCAGGGGAATCCTTCGAATTAGTGATCGAAGCCAGGGACGAGTATGGAAACCCGGCTGAAGACCAAGAGATCGAAAACTTCGAGATAGTTTCCGAATTCGACGGCGAAGTCTACTTTGAAGAGATCATCGAACTAGACGAGTATGGTCAGTACGAAGCAGTAGTGTCTGAAGACGAGGTCATAACGGCGAACGATGAACACACCGTCTCTGTAGGTTCTAATCCAATAGAAGGCGATTCTGTAGATATCGTGGTAGGGATAGCTGAAATCGAGCACGTTGAGATATATCCATACCAGTATCAGATAGTCGTATATGTGGATGAAGAGCTAAACTTTACCGCTAAAGCTACAGACAGATACGGTAACGTACTAGAAGATGCTTCAGAATTTGAATGGAATAACACGGATGAATACGGACTCTTTAAAGAGGATACAACCGATCATTTTCCTGTGAATGCTACCTATCAAGGTATCACCTCGGATACCACTATCGTGACTGTAGTTCTGAGTGAGAGCGATGTGGATGAGATGATCGAAAGCGCTTTAGAACCTTACCTGACCGAGGCGGAGATAAACGAGATACTGGAAGACTACGCCACTCATGGTGATCTGATCGAGGCATTGGAACCTTATCTGACCGAGACGGAGATAAATGAGATACTTGAAGGTTATGTCTCCTTTGAAGATCTAACGGAAGCTTTGGAACCTTATCTGACCGAGGCCGAGATAAACAACATACTGGAAGCCTACATCACCACCGAAGATTTAACGGAGGCATTGGAACCTTATCTGACCGAGACCGAGATCAACAACATACTGGAAGATTATGTAGACTACCCCGGTCTTACGGAAGCTTTAGCACCTTATCTAAGCCAGTCGGAGATCAATGAATTACTGGAGGATTACATCACAAGTGAGAACTTTATTGCTACATTAGAAGACTATCTGACTGAAGATGAGATCGATGATGTTCTAGCAGAGATCGAAAGAGAACAAGAAAAGGTAGATGAAGAACAGGACGACGATATAGGGATGGCGAGGAACCTAGGGCTAGTCGGTATAATACTGGCAATACTCGCGGTCATAATCGCCATTGTAGCTATGCAGAAAAAGGAGACTACCGACGAGGAAGAACCGATATACGAGGAAGAGTACGAGGAAGAAGAACCGATGTACGAGGAAGAAGAACCGATGTACGAGGAAGAAGAACCGATGTACGAGGAAGAGCAGATGTACGATGAGGATGAAGAGATATAGCTATTCTACAGACCACCAAAAACCCTTCTTTCACTTTTTTAATACAGTTTTTGACTAAAGATAACTACGTTCTAGACCTTTGACCAGCCCATGTAGAGTCCTATTGACATTTACTGAGACACCACTTTCTTCTCCTTTCTCCACGACAGCTCCGGTGATCTGGTCTATCTCTGTCCTTCTTTTGTTATCAATGTCCTGGAGCATGCTAGATCTATTATCTTGCGTAGTTTTAGCCACTCTTTTCGTTTCCTCGAAGGTGTCTTCCACCGGCAGCTCGGTGTATCCTTTGGCTACTTCAGTCGCTTCGTCTACAACTTCTTCTACCAAGCAATGAAGATATTCATCCTCTAGCAAAAACCCGTTTTTTACTCCTAAAAGCGCAGTGATGGGATTTATACCTACATTCACTATCACTTTTTTCCAGATGTGTCCTATTATGTTATCGCTCAGCTCGGTCTTTATACCTGCTTTATCAAAAACCTCGGCTATCTCTTTTTCATCATGCCTGTTTGGATATCCGCCTATCACGGTTTCTCCTTTTCCTGCGTGCTTGACTTTTCCTGTACCAAGGTAAGTCACTCCATGACTAGTTATACCTCCGATGGTCCTTTCTTCACCGATATATTTTGCTATGATCTCCTCATTTTTCAAACCGTTCTGTAACGAAAGTAACTTACATTCACTGGGTAAGTGGTCTATCAAACCCTTGACAGCAACTTCGGTATCGAAAGCCTTGGTGCAGATCACGATCAACTCGGTATCGGATAACTCACTAACATCCGTGGTAAAATCGATCTCTGAAATCAGTTCCGTTTCACCGACTATTTCAACTCTCTCTATATCTAATCCTTGTCGACCCACCAAGGTGATCTGGTTATGTTTACCTAAAACACCTGCAAGAAAGGTTCCCATGGCCCCAGGTCCTATGATACCGATCTTCATGGGTACAACACCACTTTCTATAACTTTATGGTTTTATTAACTCGTCCACTTCTCCTGATAAAAGATCCATCTGATTGTCCGCTAAAGTTGTGGGGTTCACAGGTATCAGCAGTATCGATTCGTTGATGGCGACCTGATCTTTTATGGACTGTATAAGATGTAAAACCGTCCTGAACTCGTTGTTGGTGATCAGGTATTCGAGTCCGTTGAGTAGTATGACTCCCTTTTTTCTCGCCAAGAAATTCTCTATGCTCAAACTGAATTTTTCAAGGCTTTTCGGTCTTATAACGTCCTCTCTATCCACATTGGAAAGCCAGATTATCTCTACGTTTTTAAGACCGTATTTTTCTCTGATCTTGTCAGGATAATCTCTGGTAACACAGAGTCCTTCCATGTCCGTATCCAATATATCTTTAAACAGCTCAAAAGACGACGATTCGTCCGAATCCCTTTGATTTATCAGATATGTCGAACTCTTAGAGATGCCTTCAGGCAGCATCTTTTTTTCTTTGTCTTCTACACTAAGGTCAGTCTCAGGAGCATGAGGTTCTCTTTCCATTTCATCTTCGATCTCTGTTTCCTCTTCGAATATCTCCGTTTCAGTTTTTTCAACCTCGGTTTCCTCTTTTAATTCTTCACCCTCTTCTATCTTTTTGATAGAGTTTATCATATTCCTAGCGAGTCCCCTCTTCACCCCGTTGACTTTAGATATCTCCGAGGCCGAGGCGTCAGCCAATAACTTTACCGATGTGAAACCCTTTTCATAAAGCTTCTCAGCGATCTTTTCACCCACATCGGGTATTTTCTTAAAAGACTCTATCGTCTTTTTCTTGTAAAGAGGTACTAAACCGATCTCCACATATTCTCCGTTTATCTCCCATTCATAGATGTAGTCGATTTCATCAGGGATATTTTTATTGATGCTGAGCTCCTTCACATTAGCACCTTGGATCATTATATCTCTGTGATCATTCAAGGCGCTGCTCATCTCATCAGATGTTTCTATGTAAACTTCTATTTCATCCTCTTCTTCAAGATCAAAATCAGAGCGCATACTTTTCAATCTCAACATGGTTTCTTCGGCCATTACTTCATCCCAGATCTCATCATAGATGTTAAGGTCTACGTAGATGTCCTGTTCATCCATTTTTATCTCGTGGAAACCTTCAGGTAGCTTTGCCTTGAACTTCACCATCTCCGGCTTTATTTCTATCATCTGTCCTTGTAAACCGATGGTGTACTCGTCTTTTTCTATACCTTCTCTGATATCCTCAGGTGGTCTTCGTCTTAGCATTGTAGCGATCCTGCTTTTCCATTCTTTATACGACTGGCCGATGGCGTCCTCGTTTGGATGTACCTCTAGGATCATCTTTTCCCATTCCCTCTCGGGTCCTAAAATATCGATATCTTTCACTCTTGCCTTCTCTTTGATGATATCTTCATATTTTTCTACGAGCTCTAGTGAGATATTGTTTTTACTTTTGTATATGATCTCTTTCAAGGGCCATTTTTCAGGCACTCCGTTTTTTTGTTTGGCTAGGATTATCTCATGGACTATATCCTTTACTTCGTCCATCTCTTTTTCTAGGTCCTGATCTTGTATCAACTCGTTGACATCGGGCCAATCACACATGAACACCGAATCCATTTTTCCATTTAGGTCTTGATATATGCCTTCGGAGATGAAGGGTGCTATAGGTACCAGCAAATTGGTCACGGAGAGCACACCGTCGTAGATGACCTTGAGCATGGATTTAACGACTTCTTCGTCTTCGCTTTCATCTATCCTTTTCTTCGCTTGACTGAAGTACCATTGAGCCATATTTTCTATGGCTAGTGTATTAAAAGATCTTATGACCTTGTCGTACCTTCCATCTTCGTAGTGCTCTTTAACCTCTCTTTTGGTGGATTCTATGCAAGATAAAAGCCACTCGTCTTTGATGTCCATGTTTTCTTTCACGGATTCTAGAGTGGTCTCGCCGGGTTCGATATCATACTTTTCGATCTGTTCGATCAGGAAATCGTTCAAATTCCATAACACTCTGACCAGAGGATGAGGATATTGTAGATCGTCTCCTTTTATCCTATGGGTTTCCCATGGATGGTTTTCCGACAACATGTATAACCTCAGAGAGTCGTAGCCTTGTTTGTTTGCCAGGCCCTTTACGTCTTTGTAATCGATTTCGCTTACCACCGGACCCTGCATCAACATCTTTTTAACACAATTCTCTCCCAAAAGAGCTGACGAAAGTGTGACCGTTGCGGTGAACAGATCGTCTCTTTTTGCATTTTTACTTATGAATATGTCTCCAGGCCACCATGATTTGTATTCGCTTTCATCGTGTGGGTAGCCCAACTGTGCCCAAGGCGAGCAGGCCTGTATAAAGATAGGATTCAATATCTTACCTTCCCATTCCATGAGATCTCCGCACTTTGGACATTCTAAATCGACCTGCGATATCACGTTGGGAGTGGTTGAGCTTTTTCCGTCATAGTCCGAGATCTCTGCCAAATCGGAACGTTTGGAAGGAACGAAAGAGTTTCCACATCTACATCTCCAATGAGGGAATGATATGCCCCATCTTTTGTCTCGTGTAACTATCCAATTTCTCAATATCACGTCTTCTTCAGGAGGGATGAAGTTCATATCGTCTAGTATGTTTTTGATCGAATCCTCCTTTTTAGACACGTCGAAGAACCATTCTCTATGAGGTATCTTTACCACTTTATTAAGACAAGCGGCACAGAATTTCACCTCTTTTTTTTCTTTTTTTCTTGAGAGCAACAGATCTTTCGATTCTAGGTCATCTAATATGATCTGGTCTGTTTGAGATGCAGAGAGTCCAGAATATTTGTTGTATCTTACTCCCGAGTTGAAATGGCCATGTTTTCCTATGGGGTTATATGTACTCAAACCCTCTTTTTTTGCGATCTTCCAGTGTTTTTCGTTGTGAGGTGGTGTTAGCAAGACCAATCCGGTTCCCTCTTCATCTATTTTTTCAGAACACACGATCTTATGTATGTATTTTCCTTCTTGTTTCGTGTGAGAACTGATCTTATCGTGGAGAGGATATTTGAATTTTAAGCCGTCCAGCTTTTCACCTTCCACCTCGTTCAGTATCTCATATTTTTTGATCCCACCTCTTTCCATCATCTCCTCTACTTTATCCTCCTTGATCAGGAGCTGAGTGGTTTTCCCATCCTTTGGAACGTATTTTACAACTGAGTACGTCCAGGACGGATGTGCAGCGATGCTCATGCCCGAAGGCAGCATCCAGGGATTTTCAATTTCCACCAAAAAATACCTTTCTTTTTTGCCAGATGTCGGTACCTTTAAGAGGGCTTTTTCTTTCGTATGCTCTTTTTTTAGGATCTCCGTATTAGCCATGGACGATTTACACCTTGGACACCAAGTGACAGGTTTTTCTTCTTTGATGAGTAGACCCTTGTCCATCAGTTCTTTGATGGTCCACCATACGGAGTCCATGAAAGACCCTGTTCGAGTATCGTATTCAAATTCTAGATTCCTCCATAGGCCGAGGGCTTGGAGTTGTTCCATCATCTCCTCTTTGAATTCATCGGACTTTTTATCCATTTTTTCTATGATATCGTCCCATTTTTCCTCTGGTAGCCCTCCTAAAACCTTCTGCTCGTCTTCTAGTTCTTCTAGAACTGATCGTTCTACTCTCAAGTTGTAAGGATCATAACCGAGTCCGTTTCTCACATTGAAGGATTCCATACTTTTGAATCGGTTCCAGACGTCGTATAAAAACATCTTATAAAGATCATCCCAGTTAAAGTCATCTTTTACCGATAAAGGCGGGTACACCGTGTAATGATTTCTGCCACCTTTTCTTAGCTCCTTTACCTTACTGTTGATATCTTCTGAATCCAATCTTTCTTGAACCCTCTTTTCTAGCTCCAGAGGTTTTAAGTTTGGAATATTACCCATTTTATCTCATCCCCTTATTGCGCTCCTATATTAAATTAATTTCCTTTCGATTAGGCGAATAACTTTTTACTATTTAGAACTTTCATCGTTCACCTCATAAAGTTCATATATCTTAGTAGATATAATAGACACTGCATTCGGTGAAATAAGTGAAAAAGGATTATCCTAAATGTCCTGCATGTGGCAGCAAAAACCCGGTAGATGTGGATCGATGTGAGATATGTAACAGTTTGGTGAAGATCAGCGACGAGGAAAGACACGTCTTAGATAATTTGATGAGGATCTCTAAGATAGGTAGGGTGAGAGCTGAAAACATAATCGCATCTGGATTGTCTAGTGTTGAAGATCTAGAGGAAGCCAGTAAGGAAGACCTGACGTCCATAGAGGGTATAGGTGCGAGTACGGCAGAAAGGATCGTAAACTTCTTGCAGAAGATAAAAGACAAACAAGGAGGTTTGAAACTGTGCAGTGCATGTGGTTTACTTGTCGGTAAGAATTTGGAAAAATGTCCTAAGTGTCAGGAAGTTTTGGATGAAAAGGTGGAAGAAGATCTTGAGATCGAGGCACCTTTAGAACACGAAAAAAAAGAAACACCTCAAGCTTGTTCAATGTGTGGTACTTCTCTTGATGAAGCTGAAGAGAAGTGTCCCGTGTGTGGAAATCCTCTTTCCGAAGAGGTCTCTCCTCCTGTTGAAGAAGGAGAAGAGGAGCATGAAAGCACATGTGAGATCTGCGGAACTCCTTTGAAGGAGGATGTGGATATATGCCCTGTTTGCGGATCTCAAAAAGTACCCATCGACTCTGATCATGTAGACGAGGATGCGAAATATTTTGATGAAGAAAATCTTGATCTCTTGGTAAAGGATCTTGAGAAATTGCAGAAAGAGATGGTTGGGCCGGAGTGGGAGGAAGAGTCTGATGAACAGGATGTAGAGGATGAGTTTGGGGGGCTGGGGTTGGATGAAGAGTACGAAGAACCGGAAGAGTATGAAGAGCCGGAAGAGTACGAAGAGCCGGAAGAGTACGAAGAGCCGGAAGAGTACGAAGAGCCGGAAGAGTACGAAGAACCGGAAGAGTACGAAGAGCCGGAAGAGTACGAAGAACCGGAAGAGTACGAAGAGCCGGAAGAGTATGAAGAACCGGAAAAGTACGAAGAACTAGAAGAGTACGAAGAACCAGAAGAGTACGAAGAACTGGAAGAGTACGAAGAACCGGAAGAGTACGAAGAACCGGAAAAGTACGAAGAACCAGAAGAGTACGAAGAGCCAGTAGAGTATGAAGAACCGGATGAGTATGAAGAGCCGGAAGAGATTGAAGAACCGGAAGAGTATGAAGAACCGGATGAGTATGAAGAACCGGAAGAGTACGAAGAACCAGAAGAGTACGAAGAACCAGAAGAGTACGAAGAACCAGAAGAGTACGAAGAACCAGTAGAGTATGAAGAACCAGTAGAGTATGAAGAACCAGAAGAGTACGAAGAACCAGAAGAGTACGAAGAACCAGAAGAGTACGAAGAACCAGAAGAGTACGAAGAACCAGAAGAGTACGAAGAGCCGGAAGAGCATGAAGAGCCGGAAGAGCATGAAGAGCCGGAAGAGTACGAAGAGCCGGAAGAGTACGAAGAGCCGGAAGAGTACGAAGAACCGGGACCAGAAGAAATAAGAAGAAAACACGAAGCTTATCCAGGAGAATTAGAAGATGATAAAGAGTACATTCAAGATGTTCTAGGAAGCATAGATCAGATATCTACAGAAGATATAGAAGAAAGGTTTGAAACACTGCGTTCTTACGAAAGAAGAGGCGAGTACGACGAGGCCCTCGATATAGCACTCGGTATTGTGTTGGATGTAAGAGACTTAGAGTCGATTCAAGATCATATATCCGAAGTCGACAGGAAAAAAAGACACATATCAACAGAAGAAGATGAAGAACTGTCCGAAAGACTTGAACAGATAGATATTCTGTGCAAAAAGGGTGACTACGGTAGAGCACTAAAACTTGCCAAAACATTGAGTGAGATACCGAAGAGTGAAGAAGGGGAAAAACTGCAGGAATTCAGAAAGATGTTGAAAATATATCGTGAAAATCTTCGGAGAGCTAGGGATACAGGATTAGATCTAGAGGATATAAAAAAGATGTTGAGAAAAGGTGTAGAGTCTCAAGAATCCGGCGACGTAGAAGAAGGTTTGAATTATCTTAGAGATGGTATGAGAGATCTCCAAAAGATCTTTCTTTTTTCGTCCATGCTTGAAAGGACCAAGACCGATTTGAAAACCGTGCGAAAGCTTGGAGGAGAAACAACCTCGTTTAGTCGTAGACTAAAATATCTAAAATCCATGACCGACGATGGTGCCTTTACCGAGGCTATCGAAGGGTTAAACGAGCTTCTCAAGGAGATCGAAAAAGAAAAAAACTCGTTCGATTGACTATAATCCAAGATCAACCCGAATGTACGCTCTCCTTGAACACGTTTTCTGCAGCTTCCTTCAACGCCTCGGAATAAGTAGGATGGGGATGTACCATCTGGGAGAATTCCTTCGCATCCATGCCGCATCGAAGAGCGGCGGTCCCTTCCATTATGAGGTCCGTAGCACCGGGACAAGCGAGGTGTAATCCCAACAACTCGTTATCGGGGCCTGCGATGATTTTAGCTACGCCCATCCTTTCACCTGTGGAAGCTCCTCTTCCTGTTCTAGATATGGAGTACTTGCCTATTTTTACGTTATCCAACTTTTCTTCCGCCTCCTCTTCAGTCAACCCAACGCTTGCCATCTCGGGATGGGTGTATATGCCTGCGGGTATTTCAAACTTTGAGAAACCTTTAGGTGACCTACCCATGATCTCGTCAACTGCTATCTCGGCTTGCTTGTAAGCCGCATGGGCCAACATAGATTTTCCCGTTACGTCACCCACTGCATAGATATTATCCAATTCAGTTTTCATGTGGTCATCTACCAGGATCTCTCCATGTTCTCCGATGATGTCGAGTTCGCCGTGGATCTCAGGTGGAGTGGGTCTTCGACCAACGGAGGTAAGAACCTTTTCTACCTTGATCTCCTCTTCGGTATCTCCTTCAATTATCGCTTTGATGTTCTCTTTGCCTTGGATATCGACGAGTTTTGAGCCCGTATAAACTTCTATCCTTTTTCTTTTCATCATCTGTTCTGCCACATCTCTAAGATCTTTATCCATGTTGGGCAGTAGTTCATCCTCTAGCTCTACCATGGTTATTTTGGTTCCCAGTGAAGAAAAAACGTAGGCCATCTCTATGCCTATGTAGCCGCCTCCCACTATCAACATGGACTCGGGAACTCTCTTCAGATCCAAAGCACCCCTGCTAGAGATTATATTTTCTTCATCTATCTCCAGGTTAGGTAGTGTGATGGGCTCGGAACCTGTTGCTATGATGATATCGTTGGATGTGAGTATCTCGTTACCACCGCTGTTTTTTTTGACTTTAACTTCTTTTGGGCCCATGACCTCAGCGGTCCCCTCTATAACATCTATATCGTGCTTGTGGAACAGGCTTCTTATGGCCTTTCTTGATATTTTAACGGCCCTTTCTTTTTTTGACATGACCTTTTTAAAATCGATATCTTCGAGACTTGTGTTTATTCCATCTCTTCGTGCACCTTTTATCGTTTCGATCTTTTCGGCTGTGGATAGCAGGGCTTTTGAAGGTATACAGCCGTGGTTGGTACAGACACCTCCGATGCTGGCTTCTTTTTCTACCACCTGAACATCTAAGCCTTCTTTAGCTCCTAGAACCGCTGCGACATAGCCTCCTGGACCGCTTCCGATGACCGTTAGATCTTTACTCATATTATCGTCGGCTCCTATGTAGTGATATGTATTTATAAAGTATGGTTTTTTCCGCCCACTATAATCTATTCTATCCATAAATATTAATAAGAGTTTGTTAATTGAGATTTAGATAAGAAGTTATATGAGGAGATGAACTATGGAATCACTAGTTGAGGAAGCTCTTTCAAAAGGAAAGAAAGATGGCGGGCGAGAAGGATATAAAGATGCAGAAACGGATGAGGAATTGAGAGAAGTTCTGGAGTCCCTGCGAACTAACATATACATCGTAGGTCTAGGCGGCGCAGGCTGTAATACGATAGATCGTGTATCGGAAGAGGGTATACATGGCGCTCAACTGGTCGCCGGTAACACTGACGCACAGGATCTTTTGACCATCCGGGCAAACAGGAAGATCCTGATGGGAAGAAATTTGACTAAAGGTCTAGGTACAGGTGCAAAACCAGAGATCGGAGAAAAAGCGGCGCAGGAAGCGAAGGAACAGTACGAAGATCTGTTGTCGGATGCGGATATAGTTTTCCTTACCTGTGGACTCGGTGGAGGAACGGGTACGGGCTCCGTGGAAACGGTGGCTAGAGTCGCTAAAGATGCAGACGCTCTCACCATCGCGGTACTCACTCAACCGTTCAGCGCTGAAGGCGAATCTAGGATGAGGAGTGCGGCATGGGGGATAAAGCGTGTTAGAAACGTAGCCGATACGGTCATCCTTATACCCAACGATAAACTTCTAGAATTGGTTCCTAGACTACCTTTGAACAAAGCCTTCAAAGTTGCCGATGAAGTTCTGATGAGGGCAATAAAAGGCATGACAGAGATAATCACCAAACCCGGTTTGGTCAACCTTGATTATAACGATCTTAGAACCATAATGCAGGGGGCCGGACAGGCCATGATAGGCATGGGTGAATCCAACGCAGGTGGAGATAAACGAGCTCTTGAAGCCGTCGATGGTGCGATAAATTCGCCTCTGCTCGATGTCGACATCTCAGGTGCATCCGGTGTACTGATCAACGTTACCGGCTCAGAGGATATGAGCGTGCACGAAGCCGAGCTGGTGGCCGAAGAGGTGGAGAAAAAGGTAGACGAGAACGCCAATATAATCTGGGGCTGCAGCGTGGACCCGACCCTCGAGGATAAGTTGAAAGTGATGATCGTCGCTACCGGCGTGAAGTCTAAACAGATAATCACATCTAGCGAAGAAAAAGAGATAAAAGAAGTCCGTTGATTGTTAAAAGATCATACGTCACGACTTTCTCGTGCCCCTAGAAGTTCGTACACGAATCGCGCGGCGAGGTTGGAAGTGATACCTGAACTATCATATTTAGGGCATACTTCCACTATATCCATACCTACCAAGAGGTCCGATGCCGTAGAGATCAATTTTTTTATATCTTTAGGTTCAAGGCCGAAGGGCTCGGGATTTCCTACACCCGGTGCATGAGCCGGGTCCACCACATCCATATCTATGGAGAGGTAAGTAGGTTTTTTGATATTTTGAAGCACGTCCTCCAAAGAAGTGTAGATGTTGGGTTGTTCTCCGTCGGAGTAATCCTTGGCCTTTGATCTTACTCCATATACTTCGGTTCTATGGAGTCCTACTATCTCGGATACCCTCCTTGAAACCGTTGCATGACTGTGCTTCATCCCTTCGTATTCGTCTCTAAAATCAAGGTGAGCATCCAATATCAATACGTTCAGATCGCTGTGCATCTCCCCCATGACGGAAACTACCATGGGTGAGAGCGAGTGCTCTCCTCCTAATATGATAGGGAACTTATCATCAGGGCAGATCTCTTCCATCTTATTTTTTAAGTTCACTCTCAACTCGCTTTCGATAGGCGGTATGTCACCATGATCATGAACCGCTATATCTCTCAACGAGATATCATATTCCGAAAGATATGGTTCAAAACAGTAAGAGGCTTTTCTTATGCTGTTAGGAGCTTCGCTACTACCTGGACGGAAAGAGGATGTTCCGTCGTAGGGTACTCCTAATATTACATAGTCGGCATCATCAAGATCGGATGTACAACTAGCAAAGCGGGTGTCCGATAACATCTAAGTAACTATCTATGTTTGCGTTATCTTTTTCCTGCCCATGCTCTCAAGATATCTGATATCTTGTCCTTGTTCTAGTTCATCTAGGGTCTCGTCGTCCACTTCTATATGGAAAGTTTTATAGGATGTGGTGTCCATTATGTTCACTTCGCCGTCTCCTTTGTTGATGACCTGCCCCTTTCTTCTATCGATTATGGGCGTTCTTATCTTAGCGCTCATGGGGTTCAGCATCGTGTGCTTCTTTTCATCGAAGATCCCTACAGCTTCTATCCTCGCTTTTGCTTCACCGTGTTTCCCTGGTTTAGATACGTCTATGCTCTTTATCTTACAGGGCTCATCGTCTATGATAAGGTAGTGGTTTTCCTTGAGGTTTCTGACCTCTTCTTGTTCCCATTCCATGAATATCTTACGACCATAAGTGCTTCTGGATTAAAAATATTACGTTTGAAAGATGAGGGAAGGGGTTTTAGATCTTGCCCGTTTCTCGAGCCAGATCTTCCATCCTATCCAGATTCTCTCTTATCACGGAAAGTCCTCTTTGCCAGAAGTCCGGATCGGTTATGTCTACACCTATCTCCGCCAAAAGGTCTTTGGGATCTTCGGACCCACCGGTCTTTAAGAGTTCTAGGTACTCCGGTACGAACTCTTCGCCCTTTTCTTTGTACATATCGTAAAGGGCCAAGACTAGAAGTTCTCCGAAAGCGTACGCATAGCAGTAGAATGGGTAGTGGACGAAATGCAGTACATAACTCCACCACCAACCGTATCCGTCTCTCAACTCTACGGCGTCGCCGAATTCTTCCTGATTCGTCTCTATCCACAGTCGGTTTATCTCTTCGCTTTTGAGTTCTCCCTTTTCTTTTCTTGCTCTATGTAATTTTTGCTCGAATCTGGTCATTATCACTTGTCTGAATACGGTGGCAAAATCTTTCTGCAGCTTGTCGCCTATGAGTCTTAATTCCGCCTCGGGCTCATCTACATCCGCCACTAATTTTTCGAATAGTACCGTTTCGCCGAAAACACTAGCCATCTCGGCGGTTGTGAGTGGAGTGCTCTGTTGAAGAGCTCCTTGCTCTCTAGCTAGATACTGATGGATACCGTGTCCGAGTTCGTGTGCCATGGTTATGGTATCCAAGGGTTTGTCCGTGAAATTCAATAGTATGTAGGGGTGCACGGAAGGAACCGTACTTGCACTGAATGCCCCGCCTCTTTTACCTTCCTTCAGTTCCGCATCTATCCAGTTGTTCTCAAAGAATTTTTCTGCGATCTCTTTCATCTTGGGTGAAAAATCTTCGTAAGCCTCTAACACTTTCTTTTTACTCTCTTCGAAATCCGCTTCGGGAACGTCGCCGGGCAAGGGGTTGTATCTATCATAGTCGTATAAAGTTTCATACCCATAGATATCCTTTTTCAATTCGTAAAATTTTTCGACGAGGTCCGTATTTTCTTCCACGGCTTCCATCAACGCATCTACCGTTTCTCTATCCACTCGGTTATCTAGATTCCTGGGAGTCATGGGGTCGGGATAATCTCTGAGTTGGCAGATAGTGCCGTGGTTCTGTACCACGTTATTGAATATGAAATTGAGGAGTGGGTTCTCCTCTTTCAAAGCCTGGGTGACCGCATCCGCGGCGGCCTTTCTTTTTTCTCTATCATCATCGTATAGCACGGAGAGAGCTTGGTCCAGCACCATCTTGTGACTCTCTCCTTCGTATTCGAATTTTACAGTCGTCTTACCTATGGTCTGGTCGAATAACCTTTTGAATGCTTCTTTACCCGTGGTCTGCAAAGATTCTACTATCTGCTCTTCTCTTTCGGACAGCATATAAGGAGTGTATCTTCGCCAGTGCCTCAGATAGCTTTCGTAGTGATCTAATTCATCCGATCTTAGATACTCTTCCGCTGTTTCATCGGAGATGTTCTGCCATTCCAATTCGAAAAATATCAATTTGTTCTTAGTTTGGGTACCTACTTCCTCTGCCTTTTGAAGAAGAGCACCTCTATCTGGATCTTGTGTGTTGATGGAATGGTACAACATGGCGAACGACTTTATTTTTGCCAAGAGTTCGTATATGTCTTCGTATTCCTTCATCATCTCCGCCAATTCACTCGGGCCAAGTTCTTCTTGCTCTACCTTTCCTTTGTACTTTTCTCTGAATTCTTCAGATATTTCAACGAGTTCTTCCATATCATTTTTCAGCTCAGGATCTTCGTGGTCCTCATAGAGATCGGAGAGGTCCCACTCGATACCGTCCGCGCTGGTAGATTGACTTTTAGACATGCTTTTCACGGAGATGGATTATAGAGGGTAGAAATAAAACTTTTCTTTTTAGTGATCATCTAATAGGAGTGGGCCGAGGCGGATTTGAACCGCCGATCTTCGCCTTTCATACTGTTTTTCAACAGTTGTAAGGGCGACGTCATGACCCCTAGACCACCGGCCCATCAGGGAGTGGCGTCGGTGATACAAAACCACATTTTTAACGGAAAAGGTCACAGAACGCTGCCTATTTAACCCTTTTGACTTGAAGATAACGGGACTAACAAAAAATAATTATAGGTGTCCTTGATAGAGAATTGGTGCTTTTAAATGAAAGAAATCAGGTTTCACGGAAGAGGCGGACAAGGTGCGGTTACCGCATCGGAGTTCCTCGCCCGGGCTGCTTTTGCAGAAGAGAATGATGTACAGTCTTTTCCAATGTACGGTGTGGAAAGAAGAGGTGCCCCCGTCACTGCGTTTACCAGAGTAGACAGCAAGGCGGTTAGGAACAAGGCACAGATCCATGAACCCGATATCGTTATAGTGATGGATATGGCCTTGTTGGATGCAGTCGACGTTACCGACGGCCTCAAGCCGGATGGAAAAGTGATCTTGAACACGGAGAAAGCTCCGGAAGAGGTGGATCTAGGAGTTGACAACCCGAAATATACTGTTGATGCCAGCAGTATCGCGGTAGAACACCGCTTGGGTTCGGAAGTAGCTCCCATCGTGAACACCGCCATACTCGGGGCCGTAGTCAGGGCAACAGGATTGGTTAAGATAGAGACCCTTGTCGATGTGGTGCGTAAAAATGCACCTGCGAAAAAGGAAGAAAATGCCAAAGCCACTGAACAAGCTTATGAAGAAGTAAGAGGTGAAGATCTTGAGTGAAGAAGAAGATATTTTTAGGATAGTTAAAGACCCAAAGGATCACACGGATCTGCCGAGAACGGAGATAACCGATTGTCCGTCTCATCTGATGAACAAGACGGGCAGCTGGAGAACTCTTAGACCTATAGTAGATAAAGAGAAATGTATAGAGTGCGGCATATGCTGGAAATTTTGTCCCGACGTTTCCATAGAAGTAAAAGAAGGAGAGGGTGCGGTGGTCGACTATGATTTTTGCAAAGGATGCGGGATATGTGCTAAAGAATGTCCTGTAGATGCAATAGATATGGAAAAGGAGGCTGACTATGTCTGAAACCAGGATAGTTTCCGGTAACTTCGCAGCGGCCTACGGTGCTAAACTTTCAAGAGTTGAAGTGGTCGCCGCTTATCCCATCACTCCTCAGACAGAGGTTGTAGAGAAGATAGCCGAACTTGTCGCGGATGGAGAGATGGACGCAGAGTACATAAAGGTGGAAAGCGAGCACTCGGCCATGGCTGCTTGTATAGCCGCTTCAAACACCGGTGCTAGAGCATACACCGCATCGTCGGCACACGGGTTGGCACTGATGCACGAGATGCTCATGTGGGCCGCCGGTGCAAGACTCCCTGTGGTCATGACCAACATAAACAGAGCCATGGGTCCCCCGTGGAGCGTATGGGCCGATCACCATGATACTCTGGCTCAAAAGGGAACGGGACAGATGCAGTTTTTCTGTGAGAACAATCAAGAGGTTCTCGACAGCGTCATAATGGCATTCAAGATATGTGAGGATGAGGAGATAATGCTTCCTGCCATGGTAGTTGAAGACGCTTTCATCTTGAGTCACACGAAAGAGCCTGTGGAGATATACGATCAAGAGTTAGTTGACGATTTCTTACCTCCGTACGATCCCGATTATAAGATAGATGTGGACCAACCCCTTGGATTCGGTTCACTAGGCATGCCCGACTGGTACATGGATTTCAGATATAAGAAAGCACAGGCCTTCGAGAAGACACCTGAGAAGATCCAAGAGGTAAACAAGGAGTTCAAAGAAGTATTCGGAAGAGACCCCGGTGGTTTGATAGAAGAGTACAAAACCGATGGAGTCGACGTTCTGATCGTTACCATGGGATCGATATCCAGCACTTCGAAGGACGTTATAGATGAATTGAGAGACGAAGGACATAATGTGGGCCTTGCGAGGCTGAGAACATTCAGACCGTTCCCCGTGGAACAATTCAGAGAGATCACCAAAGGCGTTAATGTAGTGGGCGTTTTAGACAGAAATTACACATTCGGCCACGGTGGAGACGCCGCGAGAGAGATCAAAGATGCACTCTATGGGCATAGAGACTTGATCTTAAAGGATTATATAGTCGGTCTTGGAGGTAGAGACCTGACTCCAAAGATACTTAAGAAAGTGATGTTGGATGCGATCTCACTTCAAGATAAAGGCTTGGATAAGGAGATCGAATGGGTAGACCTTCGAGCTGATCGTAAAAAATGGAGAGGATAAATATGGCTAAAATACCTGAAATCGAACTCATGGATAAAGGAACTACGGCCTGTCCCGGTTGTGGAGCTGCACACGCTATGAGGTACATGCTAAAGGCATTGGGAAAGAAGACGACCATAAACATACCGGCCTGCTGCTGGGCGGTCATACCAGGAGTTTATCCGTCTAGGAACCTTGGTATACCATTATTGTACCACGCGTTTGAAACTACAGGGGCGTCTTCATCTGGTATCAGAGCTGCATTGGACGCTAAAGGCGTGGATCCCAGAGAAGTGACCGTGGTGGGTTTCGCAGGTGATGGAGGTACTGCGGACATAGGCATACAAGCCCTATCGGGCTGTCTCGAAAGGAACACAGATACCATACAGGTCATGTACGATAACGAGGCTTACATGAATACAGGTATACAGCGGAGCGGTGAAACACCCTATGGTGCATGGACCACGACTACACCTGTAGGTTCTGAAAAAGAGTGGAAGAAGAATCCAAAGAAGAACATGATGGAGATAGCAAAAGCCCACGGTATCCCATACGCCGCGACCGTTAGTATAGGTCACCCTGAATCGATGATCGAAAAGATAAAAAAGGCGAAGGACATCCCTGGTCCTAAATTCATCCACATCTACGCACCATGTCCCACCGGCTGGAGATCCGATCCTTCAGATACCATCGAATTATGTAGGTTGGCCGTGGACTCGTGTACGTTCCCACTTTATGAGATAGAAGACGGCGACTACAACATATACAAGAAGCCAAAGGATAAAAAACCGGTAAAAGATTATCTCAAGAGACAGGGGAGATTCAGACACCTTCCTGAAGAAGAGGTGGAGAAGATACAGGAGAACGTTGATAGAGAATGGGAACTACTGCTAAAAAAGGAAGAGATCAGTAGTGAGGAGTAGGAGATGACCATATGAAAGAACTATTAGACGATGAGCCTGGAAAAGAGATCCTGCTCTTGGGGAACGAAGCCATAGTTAGAGGTGCACTGGAAGCGGGCATAGGACACGGCTCTACGTATCCAGGAACTCCTTCTTCTGAGATAGGCAATACCCTCGAGAAGATAGCAAAGGATTACGGGATGTACTTTGAATACTCGGCCAATGAGAAAGTGGCCATGGAAACCGCTGCGGCAGCCGCTGCATCGGGAGTAAGGGCCATGGCATGGATGAAGCACGTAGGAGTCAACGTTGCCAGCGATGCTCTTATGACCCTTATGTATTCAGGAGTCAAGGCGGGCATGGTCATAGTTGCCGCTGGAGACCCTTCTATGCATTCCAGTCAGAACGAGCAAGATACGCGCTTTTACTCTCTATTGGGTAACATACCTATGCTTGAACCCACGACGCCTCATGAGGCAAAAGAGATGGTCAAGTACGGTTTTGACCTGTCCGAAAAGTTGGAACTACCTGTCCTGATCCGTACGACAACAAGAGTAAATCACGCTAGAGGTGTGGTCACTTTCGGTGAGATCAAAGAGCCCGATGGTGATGGATACTTTGAGAAAGATCCTGCGAGATTCGTGGCGGTACCTCAAAATTCCGTGAAAAATCATCCTCGTCTGTTGAAACAGATGGATATAGCGGAAAAGATCACCGAAGAGTCTGAGTTCACCTATCCTCAAGAAGTTGAGAACGCCGAGCTACACGTGATATCATCTGGAGCGGGTTTCAACTATATCAAAGAGGTGAAAGAGGAAGACGACCTGCCCATATCTATACTGAAGTTGGGTATGACCAATCCTCTACCCGTCGAGAAGATACGTGATTTTATCGAAGAGGCGGAACGTCTTCTGGTCGTTGAAGAGCTGGAACCGTTTTTAGAGGAAAAAGTGACTGCTTTAGCTAAAGATGTGAATCCGGACCTTGAGATCTATGGAAAAAATAGTGGACACTTTTCTAGGCTTTACGAATACGATCCTGATAGGATAAAAGAGGCACTTTCTGATCTGATGGATTTCGAAAAGGAAGAAGAACCACTCCAGGCGGAGGATTATGCCTTACCGGCCAGACCTCCGTCGCTCTGCCCCGGCTGCCCTCATAGAGCCACGTATTATGCTGTAAAAAAAGCCCTAGGTGGCGAGGAAGGAGTATTTTCCAGTGACATAGGTTGTTATACTCTCGGAGTCCAAGATCCTTTGAACACCACGGACTACTTACTGTGCATGGGTTCCAGTGTCGGAGCTGCTGGAGGTTTTTCCAAGAACACCGATCAACAGGTATTCGCATTTCTAGGGGACTCGACGTTCTTCCATTCTGGTCTTCCAGCGCTGGTAAGCGGGTTTTACAACCAGCACGATTTCGTTTACGTGATAATGGATAATAGAACTACCGCCATGACAGGTCATCAGCCTCATCCTGGTACCGGTAAAACAGGTATGGGCGACCCGGCACCTATGGCATCCATAGAGGACCTAGCTAAAGGAGCCGGCATCGAATTCGTAGAGACCGTTGATCCCTACGATATCGAGAAGACCATCGACGTTTTTGAGAGAGCTATGGAACACGACGGTATCTCAGTAGTAGTTCCTAAACATCCCTGCGCGTTGATAGAGCAGAGAGAAGAGGCTTGGGCCCCATACCAAGTCGATCTAGAAGAGTGCAAGCAGTGTCATATATGTACCAACCAGTTTGGCTGCATAGCTTTGGTCCGAGAAGGAGACAAAGTCACCATAAACGAAACATTGTGTATAGGATGCGGGCAGTGCGCACAAGTATGTCCTTTTGATGCCATCAAACAGGAGGTAGAAGAATGAAACGAGTGAATTTGGAGATAGTCGGAGTCGGCGGTCAAGGTATCCTTACTTCGTCTCAAGTGATAGGCGATGCGGCTTTGAACCAAGGCTTGGACGTGTATATGAGTGAAGTACACGGCATGGCCCAGAGGGGCGGCGTCGTGGTTACCACGGTGAAGATAGGCGAAGAAGTTTACAGTCCGTTGATAGGCAAAGGCGAAGCCGATATCGTTTTGGGATTCGAGCCAGTGGAGACCTACAGAGCAATAGAGCAGGCATCGGAAAAAACCTGGGTCGTTACCAACACAGTGCCCATAGTACCGTTCACGGTTTCCGTCGGCGATGGAGTTTATCCAGACATAGAGAACGAGATAATCCCTTCGCTGAAAAAAGCCACTGATAGACTCATAACTCTAGATGCGGAAACACTAGCCAAGGAAGCAGGAGCCGCCATAACACAGAACATAGTCATGATAGGGGCACTCACAGCTACAGACGTGTTACCCATGAGCAAGACGGACATGGAAGAGTCTATAGAGAACAACGTGCCGCAGAAGTTTGTCGATATGAACATAGACGCTTTTGAAAAGGGCTACCAGCGTGCTAAAGAACTCATGTAGAAAGACACAAAACCTCTTTTTATCTTTTTTCTTGAAAGGGCGTAATATTTATTAGGAATTCACTGATGTTTTTTCTCATGAAAGCAGTAATATTGTCAGGAGGATTTGGGACGAGGATGCGTCCATTGACTTACACGACGCCGAAACCGCTGCTGCCTCTACTGAATAAACCATTGATAATGCATGTGATCGGATCTTTACCCGAAGAGGTAAACGAGGTGATCATCGCGGCGAACTATAAGATCGAACTGTTGAGGGATTATTTTGAAGAAAGGGACTTAGACAAAGAGGTAAAAGTGGTAGACGAACCGGACCCTAGAGGGACCGGTGGCGCCGTAAAAAACGTTGAAGAATATCTCGAGGAAACTTTTTTTGTTATAAATTCCGACATAATATCTAGTATCGATCTTGAAGAATATCTCGAGTTCTATAGAAAGAAAAAGGGAGTAGGTGCCATATCGGCTTGGACGGTAGAGGATCCAAGCGAATTTGGTATAATGGATATCGACGAAGAGGGCAGGATCGAACGATTCCAAGAAAAACCCGCCCCCGGAGAAGCTTTTTCAGATATTATCAACGCAGGCCATTACATATTGGAACCGGAAGTTTTGGATAAGATAGAACCGGACCGAAAAGTTTCCATGGAAGACGAAATTTTCCCTCGATTGTTGGACCAAGGTCTTTACGGTTACGAATTTGAAGGATATTGGATCGATTGTGGTAGGCCATCTAGTCTTTTCAAAGCTCATAGAACTTTGTTGGACGTCGAAGGTAAAAAAACGTTGATAGGAGAAGGAACATCCGTAGAAACAGAGTTGGGCCATCACGTGAGCCTTGGAAAAGACTGCGCTCTAGAAGAAGGATGCGACGTGTCTAACTCGATAATATTCGACGGCGTGATGATCGGTCGAAATTCGACCATCGAGAACAGTATATTAGGATACGATGTTATGGTGGAAGAAGATGTCACCATCAGTAACTCCATAATATCGGACCAACTATACATAGAGAGAGGTAAAGAGATAATAGATGAAAAGTTGAAGCCGGAGGAGATGGACCATGACTGAACTTTTTGGAACAAATGGTGTAAGGGGCGTGGTGAACGAAGACATGGATTCGAAACTTGCTTTGGACCTGGCTAAAGCCATGGGTACGTGGATAGGCGCTGAAGGAGCAGTAGCAGTCGGCACCGACACCAGGATATCTAATGAGATGTTGAAAGAGGCGGTATCTTCCGGTCTGATGGCCGTAGGATGTGACGTAGTGGACTTAGGAGAAGTCCCGACTCCCGCCATCCAGTACTATGTAAAAAAGAAAGAATATGTTCGTTTGGGTGTGGCCATAACCGCGTCCCATAATCCTCCTGAGTTCAACGGAATAAAGTGTATCGGTGAAGACGGTACCGAACTCACTGAGGAGATGGAAGAGGAAATAGAAGACATATACTTCAAAGAAAGTTTCAAGATGGTGGATTGGAGCGACGTCGGTAAGAAGAGATCAGATGATCCTCTCGATATCTATAAAGAGGCTATAAAGGACAAGGTAGATATAGATACGATCAAAGAGGCGGAACTCAAGGTGATACTAGATTGCGCCAACGGAGCCGGGTGTTATCTGAGTCCTTATCTCCTTGAAGAATTGGGTTGTGAGGTCGTCACCCTGAATGCACAACCCGACGGTACTTTTCCTGGACACAACAGCGAACCGACGAAAGAAAATCTTAAAGATCTCATAGAGTTGACTAAAAAAACCGACGCCGATATAGGTATAGCACATGACGGCGATGCGGATCGAACTATATTCATAGACGAAAAAGGTGGATATATCCACGGTGATAGAACTTTGACCTTGGTCGCTAAAAAACTGGTTGAGGAGAATGAAGGAGGTATCGTGGTCACTCCCGTATCATCTTCAAGTAGCGTTAAAGACGTGGTCGAAGCCGCTGGTGGAGAGTTGATATACACCGCGGTGGGCTCGCCTATCGTGGCTCGAAGGATGATGGAAGAAGGGGCCATATTCGGTGGAGAAGAGAACGGCGGTCTAATATTTGCGGATCACCAATTTTGTCGAGACGCCGCCATGACCGCGGCTCAGATAGTCGAGATGGTCGCCAAAAAAGGAAGATTGTCTGACTTGATGGCAGGATTACCAACTTACGTTCTCGAAAAGATAGGCGTACCATGTCCTGACGAGTTAAAAGAGGAGTTGTTAAAGGAATTGAAAAAAGAGTATAAAGATGAGGATCACGACGATGCCGACGGCTTGAAGCTGTATTACAAAGAGGGATGGGTCCTTATGCGTCCCTCAGGTACCGAACCCAAGTACCGTTTGTACTGTGAGGCGGTAGATGAAAAGGTAGCCCAGCGTATGGTGGCAGAACATCAAAAAAAGCTTCGCGAGCTTATAGATAAGGCGGATAAACCTTCATAATTTTTAAATAGAAGACGAACCCTTATATTTACGTCGGACATATCGTCTGACAAAATAGTGGGATAGGATGCGCTTCAAAAAGAGAGATGACGATCCTGCAACTAGGAAGTTGGAGGACGAAGGATTACTAAAGGTCTACTCAGGGAAAAAAGGCCGGATCGATAAAGAGAGGATGGAGGAGATGGGGCTCATAAACTACGATTTTTGGGACGGGGTCAAGTATATGGTTATCTTATCGGCTTTATTATGGTGGATACCTCTTTTTGGACCCATGGTGGCGGGATACGTCGGTGGAAGAAGGACCGGCGATCCAAAAAAGGGTCTTGTGGCATCCGTTGTGTCTCTTGGTATGATAGGCATCATATACTATATGCTTTCA
Source organism: Thermoplasmata archaeon (assembly GCA_003551675.1). Taxonomy (GTDB): domain Archaea; phylum Thermoplasmatota; class Thermoplasmata; order Halarchaeoplasmatales; family Halarchaeoplasmataceae; genus Natronoplasma; species Natronoplasma halalkaliphilum. Next base: position 17,366 of record PUNG01000011.1, on the reverse strand, counting down.
CAAGGCATCCTTTCCATAACGTTGGAAACGATCTCTAGTTATCCCGCAGCGGCGGTGACGTCAGCCGAGACAAATTCATTTTTTGGCCCTTATATCGAGTTCGTTAGGTTTTATTGGAGTGCATTTTACACAAGGATAGTTACGGAAGTACCTTTCGGGGCTAACAGTTACGTGCTGACCATGATATTTGCTTACGTAGGCGGTATAATCGCTCTTGAAAATAGGAAGGAATACACCTGGAGTTTGATACCATCTTTGGATATAAAAAAAGACGATCCCCATGTTCATAGGTATGCGAAAAATCCCACGTATTCTAAACGTAACGTATCCTACACGTCTAGGAGAAGCCTTGATGACTTAAATCCTGTTCCATCGTGTCAAGCGAGCAGTGAAATAGAAGATATCGGTGCAAGGGACTTTAACGACCGAGACGAGATACCGTCGGTTTCTGAACAGGAGCTACAGAGTGGTTCCGTGGAACATCATTCAGTCAACGGCGGAGATGATTGGGAACTCATCTAGTCGTAGAATGTTACGGGTGATGGGATAAAATTTAATAAAATAAACTATGTTGACCTATCCGGATGTGCCCCAAATCTAAGAATAAATTCGTCGGCGAAGAACATTCTTTCGTGGACCGTGAAGATATTTTGAAAGAGCTAGAAAGTTATAAAAGATCAGTGCTCTCGAAGAAAGGTACCTGTGTTTTTTTAAAAGGTGAAACGGGTATCGGTAAAACTTCTGTGGCCGAGGAATTCCTTAAAGGATGTAAAAAAAGTGGTTTTGAAGTGCTTCGAGGACGCTGCCTTCATTATGAAAGTACTGAACCGTATCTTCCCTTTTACGAGGCTTTAGGTAAATATCTCAAGGATGAGGAGGAAGAAGACCAGGTAGGTTCTACTTTCATGGGCCCACCGGCGATCTCGACATCGTCCAGTACCACTCCCATGGGATTTATATCTGCCGAGCAAAACGAAGAGGAAGTCCATGATGAGATATCTTTTTCAGATCAACAGGACATGATGTTCACCAGGATAAAGGATCTACTCAGGGACATATCCAAAAAACGTCCCGTGATTTTTTTCATGGATGATCTGCAGTGGATAGACGAGTCTTCCGCCCAACTGCTTCATCATCTCGCTAGAAATATATCCGGTGAACAGATATTTTTGTTGGGTGCTTTCAGACCCGAGGAGCTGCAACACGAAGAAAAAAAGCTTCCTCTCAAAGATACTTTGGATAGGATGAAGGAGAAAAAACTCGTTGAGATCGTGGAGATACCAAGGCTTGATCAAACATCGGTTTCAAAGATGATCAAAGAGAACATCCCCTATGAGGATCCGCCTGAAGAATTCCTTTGGGCACTGTATCGTGAGAGTGAAGGTAATCCCTTTTACGTCATGGAGATATTGAATACCATGATGCAGGAAGGAGTTATCGACTCTGATTCGTTGAGCAGGGATGCGCAGGGAGGTTTCTTTCACATAACTATACCCTCTTCCATCAGAGACTTGACCATAAGAAAGCTAGAGGGATTAGAAAAGGACGAAAAGAAGGTTTTGAAATTCGCCTCCTTGCTGGGTACGAAATTCAATTTTCAACTTCTAGAAAAAGTGTTGGAGATGGATGTTACTCATCTTTTGGACGTGATAGATAGTTTGAAGGAGCAGGGCTTGATAGAAGAGTTGGAGGAGACCGAAGAAGAGCTCTATCGTTTTCATCACCTACAAACCAGGACAGTACTCTATGAAGAGATGGGACCCAGTAGGAAAAGAGTGTCTCATAGAAGGATAGGACATATCTTAGAGGAGTTCTATAAGGATGAACTAGCTGAGCATTATTTTGAGTTGAGCAGACACTTTTTTGAAGGGAGAGATTATGAAAAGGCCTACGAGTACTCAAAAAAGGCAGGTGAAAGGGCACTACAGGGTGTGGATATCTCTACCGCCATCGATCATTTTGAAAGGGCTTTAGAATCTATTCGAAAGAGAAAGGATGTAGAGGATACGAGACGCGATGAATATGAACTTTTAAAGAAGATAGGAGACCTCTACTTCGATAGGGGTGATTGGGAGTCCTCTAAGAAGATCTATACGAAGATGGTGAAAAGAGGTAAGGAGATCAAAGCCAGAAAGATGGAGGTCGTAGGCTTGATGAACCTAGGGCATGTTTACAAGAACATGTCTGACTTCGAAAAGGCAGAAGGATATTTTGAAAAAGCTCTTGAAATATCGAAAGAATTAGGCTACATAGAAGGTATCGCACAGTGTAATAGAGGCCTCGGTTATATATGTTGGAGGGAGGGAGAGTTTGAGAGAGCGAAAGAGCACTATCAAAAAGGCATAGCGAAGGCAAAAGAAGCTGATGACGATAAAGAATTGGCTCTAAATTATCTTAACCTTGCCCCTGTTTACAGCCACAAAGGTGAATATGATAAAGCAATCGATCACTTCAAAAAGAGCTTACCTCCATTGGAGGCGAGAAATCTTTATCGCCAACTGGCGAGGGTCAACAACAACCTCGGGGATCAGTACATGAAAAAGGAAGAATGGGATAAGGCCATAGATTATTTTGATAAAAGTATAGAGTACTCCAAGATGATAGACAACAAGAGGACCATGTGTTGGGGGTCTTTTAATGCGGCAGAAGCTTACACGAGAAAAGGGGATATAAAAAGAGCATATGAGTATTTAGGAGGGATAGAAGAACTGATGGAGGATATGGGAGACGAACTGGGTCTGGCCGCGGTTCATCATACAAAGGGATTGATCCACCAGAAAGAAGGGCACATAGACAAGGCGATAGAAAGGTATAAAAGTGCCTTGAGTGCCATAGAAACTCTTGATGTTCCTTTCAACAAAGCTGAACACGGGCTGGACCTCGGCCTTGCCTATAAAGAAAAAGGGGAGTACGAGAAAGCCAGAGACCAAATAGAGAAGTCCTACGAAACTTTCAAGGAGATAGGAGCATCAGACAAATTCGTTGAGAAAGCTAGAGATGCTTTAAAAGAGTTGTCAAAAAAGTCAAATCATGTATGACTTGCCGTTTTTAAGAAGAGATCAAACCAAGGATTTAGGGGGCAAATTTTAATAAAATCAACTATTTACTCTTCGTAGATGAGATGAGTCTCAAACCACCTGTAAGATCTAATGATGACAAACATGACTTCGTCGACCGAGAAGAGATCCTCATGGAGTTGGAACACTATAAGGAGTTAACATCATCCGGTGAGGGAGCATGTGTTTTTCTAAAAGGTGAAACAGGTATCGGAAAAACTTCCGTAGCCGAAGAGTTTCTTAAAGGATGCGATGAAAAAGATTTTGAAGTGCTGCGTGGTCGCTGTCTTTACTATGAAAGTACCGAGCCGTATCTCCCTTTTTACGAGGCTCTAGATGAGCACATCGCAGGGAATGAAGATGATGAACCGAAGGTGGATCTGGAATCGGGTTTTCTGGGTCAGCCGACCACAACAGGATCGTCAGATATGACTCCCATGGGTTTTATAATGGGAGAACAAGACAAGCAGGAGGAAGTCCATGAGGAAACATCTTTTTCCGATCAGCAGGACCTGATGTTCACCAGGATAACCGACCTCCTTATAGATATATCTAAAAAACGTCCTGTGGTGTTCTTCATGGATGATCTGCAGTGGATAGACGAGTCTTCCGCCCAACTGCTGCATCACCTCGCTAGAAACATATATGGCGAAAATATATTTTTGTTAGGTGCTTTCAGACCTGAGGAGCTGCGTTATGAGAAAGAAAAACCTCCGCTCAAAGATACGTTGAACAGGATGAAGGAAGAAAAGATAGTAGAGGTAGTGGAGATACCCAGGCTGAATCAACCTTCGGTTTCTGAATTGATCAAACGTTACCTGCAGCGTGAAGATCTACCAGAACAGTTCCTTTGGACCCTTTATCGAGAGAGCGAGGGCAACCCCTTTTACGTTATAGAGATGTTAAACTCAATGATGCAGGACGGTCTTATAGATCCTCATTCCTTTACTTGGGACCCACAAGAAAAACTTTCAGATATAACGATCCCTTCGTCTATAAAGGATATAACCAGCAGGAGGATCGAAAGGTTAGACAAGCAGGAAAAGAAAGTCTTGATGTTCGCATCTCTGTTAGGGACTACGTTCAATTTTCCCCTATTGGAGAAAGTAGTCGACATGAACGTTATAGAGCTTTTAGACGTTATAGATAGTTTGAAAGATCAGGGCTTGATCGAGGAGGTCGAAGATGCCGAAGAAGAGGAGATGTATCGATTTCATCACCTGCAAACCAGGACCGTACTGTACGAAGAGATCGGTCGCAGTCGAAAGAGGATCTCTCATAAGAAGATAGGAGAGATCCTAGAAGAGTTGTATGAAGGCAAACTTCAAGAGCATTACTTTGAGTTGAGCAGACATTTTTTTGAGGGAAAGGAGTATGAAAAAGCATACGATTATTCTTTAAAAGCGGGCGAAAGAGCTCTTCAGGGTTTTGATATATCTACCGCTATCGATCATTTTGAAAAGGCTGTAGAATCTCTTCGAAAGTCGAGGAGCATAAAAGATGCGGAAGAGAAAGGATTCGAACTCTTAAAGAGGATAAGTGCCTTGTACTACGATATAAGTGATTGGGACTCCGCTAGGAAAGTATACACTGATATGATCAGGAGAGGGCGTAAGATAGGGGCAAAAGATATGGAAGGTTGGGGGCTGATGCGTCTTGGGCATGTTTATAAAGATATGAGAGAGCCAGAAAAGGCCGAAGGGTATCTTCGACAAGCACTGAATATTTCTGAAGAATTGAATGACAAGGGCGGTATAGCTCAGTGCCATAGGGGTTTGGGCTACGTACAATGGAGGCTTGGAGAATTTGAGAAAGCTGAGGAACACTATCAAAAGGGTATAAAAAATGCGAAAGAAGCCGATGACGATAAAGAGCTTGCATTGATATATCTTAATCTTGCCAGCGTCTACGCTCAAAAAGGAGAACATGATCGAGCTATCCAGTACTACAAAAAGAGTCTTCCTCCTTTGGAGGCGAGAGACGTCTATCGACAATTGGCCCGGGCTCACAACAATCTAGGAGATCAGTACATGAAAAAGGAAGAATGGGATAAGTCCATAGATTACTTTGATAAGTGTATAGAATACGCGGAGATGATAGGCAACAAGTCTTTCGTAGGTTGGGGCTCGTTCAATGCGGCGGAAGCTTATACTAGAAAGGGCGACACCAAAAAAGCTTCTGAGTATATCGAGGGTATAGAACAACTCATGAGAGAGATAGACGACGATCTCGGCTTAGCGGCGGTTCACCACAAGAAAGGTATGATACATCAAAAAGAGGGCGCCCTAAAAGAGGCCATAGAACGTTATGAAGAGGCATGGGGTATAATGAAAGACCTTGACGTACCTTTCAACAGTGCAGAATATAGGTTGGACCTTGGGCTAGCTTACAAAGAGAAAGGAGATAGCGATAAGGCCAAAAAACATCTTGAAAGCGCTTACGAAACGTTCAAGAGACTAGGCGCTGCAGACAAATTCATAAATAAAGCTAAAGACGCGCTAGAAGAGCTTAAAGAAACGACATCAGCTTGATTTTTTTGAGAGTATACCTATGGCATACAATGGATCATCCGTGTTGTCCCTTATGAGATCGATTTTTGCCTCCACGGGTATGTCCTCATGATCGGATCGACAGCTCATGTCTAACTTCAAGCTGTTCTTTTTACCCGATAAAAGTTGTTCTATTTCCTTCATATCGTCGGGATTTTCAGGATGTAAGATATCATCTAAATAGATATCCTTACTCTTTTCTATCTCAAACAGTTCGACGAATTTATCGTTGAACTCATTTATCTTCTTGTCTCTATTTATAAGTATCACGGGTTCGGTACTGTTCTCAAATAGGATCCGGAAGGCTTCCTGGCTTTCCCTCAACGCTCCGAATGTCTTCCTGTGATCTGTGATATCTGTGATGGATGCCACTGTCTTTTTATTTCCGGGAATAACGCTGACGGCCACAAGAAGATCACGAACGTCCCCGAATCGGGTAGGGGCCTTGAACGTGTATCGGGAGGGGACTTCTTCACCCGCCTTTCTTCTTTCGTGATGGTATTTCTTCATCTTTTTTAAGTCCTCTTCAAAGATGAATCGTGTCCATCTTTTCCCTTGGAGCTCTTCTTTAGAATATCCTGATAACTTTTCAAACTCTTCGTTTACAAGTGATATGGTGCTGTCCTCTTCGATCATCACCATGGCAGTGCCCGTATTCTCGAATATGGTCCTGTATTTTTTTTCACTCCTTTTAAGCTCTTCATGTAGATCCATCTTTTCTGTTATATCTAGAACCACGTTGACGACTCCTTTTACCTTACCTTCTTCGTCTATGTCCGGTGTAGCTCTGACCAACCAATGTTTACCCTTTGCTCCTTTGATCTTCTCTCGTGTTTTACCGGTCTCTAGGGCCTCAAGGGCGGGACAATCTTCACACGGTTCATCTCTCTCATAGATCCGCTCATAACATTTTTTACCCTTTATACCCTCTTTTTTCATATCGCCGTTTTCTACAATAGCTTTATTTTCCCATCTTATATCCATGTCTTTATCTAGGTATATGATATGTTCTTGGACAGTATTCAACACAAGCGACATCTCTTTCTGCGATCCTATCCTTTGCATGGTTTCGTATATGTGCGATGCCAATACCTTTGCCATCTCTAGGTCGAAATCACTGTAAAACCCTAATTCATTCGACACGGCTTGAAAAACTCCTCTGTCACCTATAGGTACACTGACGGCGGATCTGTATTCGTGACTGACCGATTTCGAGTCGATCCATTCGGAGAGATCATCTATATGATACGATTCTTTGTTAACATAAGTCATACCTCTTATACCCTGGTCTTTAGGGTACCTGATACCGATATCGTTCTTACTCTCTGTGGATGCCTTTACCACCAACTCATCATCTTCTTCAATGAATATGGCGGCAGAAAAAAAACCTAGTATCTCTTTTGCGGATCTGAGAGTAAGATCGTATGTCTCTTGTTTTGTTTTACATATATGCAGTTGAGTCGATGCTTCGTAGAGTTCTTTGAGCTTTTCCTTTCTTTTTTCTACTCTTTTTTTAGCATCCAAATATTCCGTCACATCCGTTATGAACCCCTCAAGTGATTCCACGTTACCTTGAGAGTCTCTGCACGCTCTACCCACTTCTCTCACCCATCTTTCTTCACCATTTTTTGTCAATATCCTATAGGACACTCTGAACGACTCGTCTCTTTCTACGGCTTCCTGGACTTTGTCAAAAACCTTTTTCTTATCTTCAGGTATTATCATGTCCCTCCAGGATCTTTTATCATCATGTAGTAGTTCGGAAGGACTATAATCTGTGAGTCGAACACAACCTTCGCTCAAATATTCCATGGTCCAATTTTTGTTATTTTTGCATCTGTAAATCATACCTGGTAGGTCATCCACGACTTTTGAGATATCGATATATGGTTTTTTTCTTTTACTGCATTTATCCATTTCAACCTTCCTCTTAGGTGTGGTTCTTGGTCTCAACTAGTAACTGCCCAATAATAGAACCAATATAAGTATTAATACTCAGTATATATAGTTTACGAGTATTTTCTACATAATGAGGGCCGTTTAAGAAGATAAATTTTAAATCCTAACAAGTTCTAATTATTTTGATAATGGAGCTAGACCTGAAGAAAACCCTAGGAAATTTGATCCTCGCCGTCTTGATCTTACTTTTGTTAGCAAGAGCCGTATCCTTCGCCGGCGAGGTCCAACCAACTCCTCTATCCGTCGTGGAGTCTGAGAGCATGGAACCCGCCCTATCTGTGGGTGATCTTGTATTCTGGGGTCCCACTACCATGGACAACGTGGAGGTGGGAGACATAGTCGTCTTTTCTAGTCAAGTCGGAGATGCGGAACTGATCATACATAGGGTGGTCGAGATACAAGAAACTAACGGGGAAAGGCAGTTGATCACGCAAGGAGACGCCAACGACCATCCCGATCCGAGGCCTGTCACAGAAGAAAACCTGTTGGGGGCCCCCATCTCAGTCGCGGGTCGTTCCCTTCGTATGCCCAGGATAGGCTATGTCTGGATGTGGCTTTCAGCGCTGGTAACCGGAGCCATAGCCGGCGGTCTAGCCGGTGGTGGTTTGGCAATGCTCGTACCTTTTTTAACCGCAGGGATAATGATCATACTCACCATAGTTTTCATCTCTTCGGACGACGACGATGAAGATGAAAAGCTCAAAAGACTGATCATAGAAGAGGAGAGTTCCCGCATCTGGCAGATTTTTTTGATAATCTTTATACTCTTTGCTTTTATCATAGTTCCCAGCACGTGGTATGGTTATGAAACGGTCTCTATGTCGATAGGGGTGGACGAAAGGGCCACCGGGGATGCGGACCACGTTTACTCTACCAGTCCTGGAGAGATAGTACCTGGAAATCAAACCGTCGAAAATCCAGGACATGTTACCCTCACACACCATGTCCTGGTGAGAGGTGACCGCCCCGAGTGGGTACACGTCGAAGAGAATAATTTTCGAACCAGTCCCGGAGGAAATAATACGGTACAATTCTATGTGGAGATACCCGAAAATGCCGAGCCTGGGACTTACGACTTAGAACTAGCTGATTATCATTCTCCTTTCTGGACGGTGTATCCTCAAAATTTTGCGTCTTCAGTTATAGAGAGTAGTCCATCCCACGGCGTTTTGACGCTCAATTTCCTTACAACTTTCATCTTTGCATCGGCTACGCTTCTTTTGATGTTGTTATTTTCCTACGTCATCGATAGGTACGTTCTCTGGAAAGAGTTCCGTGCCGCTAGAAAAGCCGTGATGCTGAGAAGAAAAAAAGGAAAACTATCTATGAAGGATAAAATCTCTATGGGCAAAAAAAGAGCTAAAGATAAGGTGTTAGCGGCTTTTGATTGGATAAGAGGGGTCGATGTGATCGAATTCGAACCCGAAAAACCCGTGTATGCATCACTGGTTGGCTTGATAGCCGTGCCTCTTTACTTCTTGAATGCGGACCTTTGGAGCATCTTTTTGTTGGTACCTCTTTCATCTGCTTTAGCTTATCATCTAGGATGTAGGTGGAGATCTGAGATATTTACTGCAGCGCTCATCTCCTCGGCCATGGTGTTCATGATACTCCTTTTCATCCCGTTCTCGATACCCTATTTGGCAGATCTGACCGTGACTAATTTAACGATCCTGCTGCAGAGCTTAGCTGTGATAATTTTGATCTATATCATATCGTCGCCAGTGATCCTTTTCGTTAGTTACTTGACCGCCTTTATATTCCACCGTTACAGAGTAAATAGTCCTTCGCATACCATAAAAAAATTGTCGGATATTTGAAAGCTTTAGGATAGGTTTTCTTTTATCTTTTTGGAAAAACCTTCGCCGATACCTTCTACTTGTTGTAGATCCTCGAGTGATGCGTTCCTCAACTCTTCCATGGAATGAAATCCTCCTTCGTATAATTTTATGGCGATAGAGCGTCCAACACCCTTGACTTCGGTGAAATCATCTATCACTTTCTTTTTCTCGTCCTTGGGTCTTTTATCCAAATGAGTCAACTTTTCTTCTAATTTAGAATGGCCGTTAGACAATAACTGATCAGCATCTTTGTATTTTCCCTGCTTGTAAAGGGTGATACCTTCACCCAAAAGATCTCTCTCTTGAGATATATCTACGTTTTCGTCTCTAGCTGATCTGATCAATCCGCGTAGATCGTCTATTTTTTCTTTTGTAGAACCTATGATCTTTGATTTTTCTTTCAGTACCTCTTGTTTTTTATCCTCTTCCTTGACTATAACGGGTGAAAAGTCCGTTCCTTCCGTAGATTTAGAAATTTTTTCTTTCAATTCTTTTTTTGAACAAGGGATCACCGATCCAGTGATTTTAACGCCTTTGGATACGTCAAAATCTCCCGCATATTCCAAAGACCCTTTTATCTCGACGTCTTCCTCCAGCTCTACATCACCCAGGGCATATACGTTGGAAACTTTGCAGTTTTTGCCTATATGTATCATCTCGTATGATCGGATATTTCCTACTGTAGTACCTTCGGCGAGCAGTACTTCATTCCCTCCGATGGATCCCTTCACTTCACATGCGTTTCCGATCTTTACCGACCCCTTTTCTGAGATGACGTCACCGGTCACCTGGTTTTCGTGTCCTAATATTATGTCCTTACTAGACATCAGAGAACCTAGTATCTTTACGTTGTTCTCCACCTGTATCGTTTCGTTTGAATCTATGTCACCCCTTATCTCAGCTCCCGAAGGAAGGTTGAACCCGATTTTCTTTTGATCTTTGTATCTTTCGAGTTCTCTCAACAAGCGCTTGTTTTCCTCTTTTAACGCACTCTTTTCTTCCTTGAGTTCGTCGACGAATTCCATCTGCTCTGGACTTTCTTTTTGTTCGTTCAGCTCAGACCGTAATTCTGCGATCTTATCTTCTTTACTTTTCAGCTCGGTCGCAGTTCTGTTTATTATGTCATTCTTTTCTTTTTGACATTGGATCAATCTTTTTTTTAAAAGCTGAATTTTTTCAGTTAAATTTTTTTTATATTTAGGTGCAGGAGGTGTTGGGTTCTCATTCATGGTTTCAAGCCTTTCATGCGGATTTGACATCAATCTATTTATGTCTTGTTGACAGAGGTGAATATAATCAACCTAGGAAGGTGGGTCTTTTGGTCAGGTAGGTTGGTAAAGGTATCTCTCTGAAAGGCATGTTCTCCTGTTTCTCTTTGAGTATCTCTTTCAACTCGTCTAGGTCCATCTCTTTTTCTTTCTCTTCTCCTCTTATCCTTACTGAAAGTTTTTTGCTTTCGATCTCTTTGGGACCTATCACGGCAACGAAGGGTACCCACTCTTGTTCCGCCTGTCTTATCTTCTTTCCTACCGTTCTGTCCGTATCGTCTACGTCTATCCTGATATTCTCTTGCTGGAGATCTTTTACGAGTTCTTCGATGTAGTCCAACTGTTGGTCCGAGACAGGTACGAATCTGACCTGAGTTGGTGCCAGCCAGTAAGGGAATCGTGGTTTTTCCCCTTTTGCTTCATCCAGGGCTGCATCTTCTAGCAGAGCGAAAAAAACTCTTTCGATGGCTCCGCTGGGTGAAAGATGTAGGAGATATGGATGTTTTTCGGCGCCGTCTTCGTCTACATAGGTCATACCATACCTCTTTGAGTTTTCGACGTCCAATTGGTCCGTGACCAATGCACTAGCTCTTCCGGACTGATCTATATAGTTGAATTCGTATTTCAAAATGTAATAAAAGAACTTGTCGTCCCATATCTCGACCAGGGCCGGTTTGCCGTAATTCTTTACGAACTGCACCAGTTGATCTTTGTTTTCTTGGTAGTAATCTTCAGTACACCTGATGCCCAATTCTAGTTTACCGGGTACGTCTATCCCAACGTGGTTCAATATATCGATGGCCAAGTCCATCCTGATCATCATCTCTTCCTTTGCTTGCTCTATATCTTTACAGAGCGCATGGCTGTCTGGCATGGTGAATGCTCTCAACCTTCGAAGACCTGATAGTTCGCCTCTCTGTTCCATGCGGAAAGAGTATCTTGTGAGCTCGTACAATCTTATGGGGAGTTGCCTATACGAGATGGTCATATCGTGCCCCATCAAGAATTGACCGAAGCATGCGGCGAAACGTAGAAAAACATCTTTATCCGGCGTGCTTATCTGATACTGCCTTTCAGGGAATCTATCAAGATATTTTTTGAGAGTGGGGTGCTCCATGTCATACATTATTGGAGACTCTATCTCCATGGCCCCGTACTCTCTTGTTTTCTGACTCACGAACTCTTCCAGCAGTCCTTTGATCATCCTTCCCTTGGGGTAGTACCTTAGGTTCCCGGGATCCGAACCGGGTTCGTAATCCACCATCTCGTGTTTTTTCATCAACTCTATGTGCGGCGGTTCCATACCTCCTTTTTCTTTTTCTCCCGCTTCGTACACGGCGAAATCCTTCAGGTTTTTTTGACCTTCAAAATCGTAACCTTCAACTTTGTTTCCTTGGATTTCTAATCGGTGAAAGGTTCCGTCTTCCTCGAGTATACCCCAGCGTGATTCAAGGGTTTTTTCCGCTTCCAATGCCTTTGAAACCACTTGCTTTTCTTCCTCCTCGACAGCTATCTCTTTCGACAATTCCGAGAGAGGATGACCTTTACAGCTTAGCTGGAAGGCTTTGTACCAGCCGAAGGGAGACCTATGTACCGTATAGTCCTTTTCTAAATTTTCTTCTAAACCCTTAAGCACCTCTATGGCCGTATCAGGATCTCCTAGCTCCGAACTCAAGTGCGCGTAGGGATAGATCATTATCTTTTGGACATCCAGTTGTTTAGCGGTATCTTTTATTTCCCTTACTCCCTGCTCTACCACCTTTTCTACTTTGCCCTGGTCCTTTTCTTCCACCGCCGTGAAAACCGAGAGACATTCTTCCATCTCACCCTTCTTCATATGTTCCTCTATATCTTCGGCTACGGGAGTTTTTTTCTTAACTTTGTATCTCAGGAAATCCGAATGTATCAACAGTATTTTCATCCGCATCACCTTTTAGAACAGACCTGCTAGAAGTGGTATGATTATGCTCCCGATCACCAAACCGAGCAGCAGCCCGATGAAGAAAGCTATCAATATCTCCAAAGTACTTTTCTGCATAGCCGCCTTTTCTTCTTCTTTTGCGCTTCCAAATCTGACATCGTTCAGTCTTTTATCCCATTCTAAACTTTTTATGTTCTCGTCTAATTCAGTCATTTTGTTCGCCCTCTTTTTCTTTTCCTTTAAGGTCACCTTTCTCAGCCAATAATATCAATCCGCTGCAGCTTTCACATGCCTTGAGCTCTTCATCCCAACAATCCTTTTTCGCCTTCTCGTCATCTTTTTCTTTACAGACCCATCTTCCACAGAAGCCGCATTGGGTGATCTCTTCCCTTTTCTTTACTCCCTGGCAAAGATCACAAACGAACTCGTCTAAGGCATACAGATCCTCTTCCGGCTTCTCACCGGGTTCCCTGACTTTTTCTATAACGTCTATGACCCTTTCGAACACGTCTTGAGATCTCATCAAACTACCAATGCTCTCTTTTGATTAAAAATTTTCCGCCCTATCTACTACAAAATTTACATATAGGTCTTGAGCCATGTTAAGATAGGGATATATATGGTAGGAGATATCTTGGAAAAAAGATTGAAAAAATTGGTAGGGAAAAGGATAGTCGTAGTGATGGATGACGGATTAGCTCTATTAGGGTCGTTAAAAAGTTTAGACAAGGATACTTTGATACTGAAGGACGTTTATCAAGCTCCATCGGAAGAGATCGAGTGGGAGGATCCAGGTGAAAAAAAGAAGATGGGTTATGTGGATTGGACTCATGTCGATCTCGACGAAGTATATATACGGGTGGAACACGTGCTTAGGGTCTGGCCCTGGAAGTCGCAGAAAGCTGCGGAAAAAAGAGCGTTGATCTATTCGAGGGACGAGGCCTTTTTGTCCATGTGAGTTTTTGGGTCAGTGTTTAAGTACCACCATGGTTTAATTTTTATCATGGCGCCCTACAAAAGGAAAGACGGTTACTATCACAGAGCAAAGGAGGAAGGATATAGGTCCCGTGCGGTCTACAAGCTGAAGCAGATCGATGAAAGATTCAATATATTCAAAAATGGAGACGTGGTTGTGGACCTAGGCGCTTCACCCGGCGGCTGGAGCGAATATGCCGTGGATATGGTGGGGGAAGGTAACGTTTTGGCCGTTGACAAGGAGAGGATGAGAGATATCCAAGGCGTGAGTTTTCATAAAGGCGACGTAACGGATGAGAATTTTGTTAGAAGGATCTCCATCATAGCCGGAGATGTAGACGTCGTGATCAGCGACATGTCACCTAACATAACAGGTAACTATAGTATGGATCATGCCAGGTCAGTTTTCCTAGCTCGCCATGCGTTGAAATTTTCTTATCTAACCTTAAAAGACGGAGGGAACTTCGTGGTGAAGGTGTTCCAAGGAGAGGATTTTAAAGAGTTCATGGATCAGGTAAAAAAGTCGTTCGATTTCGTCCAGGGTCATTCACCCCAAGCCTCTAGGGAGTCTAGTTCCGAGATGTACGTCATAGGTAAAGGTTTTCACGGGAGTAGATGAAAAATACGTTCCTTAGCGGATTTGGTAAAGGGCAACCCTTTTATATCACTTGGAATCTTAAGCCAAACCACGCATCTGAGTAGTATGCCATATCAATAGATTTCCACTAAATTAATGGAGGAAATACTTTGCCTGAAAAAGAGAAAGAAGATGAAGAATTCAAATACATCGTCCGTATGAAAAATACGGACCTTGATGGGAACAAACCTGTAACCTACGCTCTGAAAGACATCAAGGGAGTAGGTATCAGGGTAGCCGAGATGGTCGTGAACTCCACTGATATCGATCCAACTGAGAAGATAGGTCGCTTGGAAGACGAAGCCATAGAAGAGCTCAAAGAAGGTCTAGACAAGGTTTGTGAAAACGTACCTTCTTGGGCGGTAAACCGTAAAAGAGATCCTGTCACTGGAAAAGACGAACACGTGCTCAAAAACGAACTCGATACCGTTCTGCGGGAAGACATCAATAGGATGCAAAAGATAAGCTGCTACAAAGGCATAAGGCACGAGAGAGGACACAAAGTGAGAGGGCAAAGGACCAAATCCAACGGAAGAACCGGTATGGAGCTCGGCGTGGAAAAGAAACTTGCGAAAGCTCAAAAAGCTGATAAAGACTAGGTGATCATCGATGGGAGACCCGAAATTCAGTAGAAAGAAGTACGCGAAACCCGCTCATCCTTGGCAGGAAGATAGGATCAAGGAAGAGAACGATTACATAATGCACTACGCCTTAAAGAACAAGAAGGAATATTGGAAGGCCCGGTCCGTTTTGAAGAATATACGGGCCCAGGCTAGGAATCTTCAAGCACGTTTAAGGTATGGGGAGAAACAAGCCACGGAAGAGATGGAAAAACTTTTGGATAGGCTGACTAAAAAAGGATATCTGAAGGGACAGGAGCATGAACTCAACGACGTACTCAGCCTTAGTATCGAGAACATCTTGAACAGAAGGCTCCAGACGCTTGTTTACCATAAGGGTTTAGCCCATACGCCACGGCAGGCCAGACAGTTCATAATCCATGGACACATATCCGTAGATGGAAGAAAGGTTACGGTCCCGGGGTACGTAGTGGATAAAGAAGAGGAACCTACCATCGGCTATTATTCGAATTCTCCGATCTCGGACGAACTCCACCCGGAGAGACCTGAAGAAGAAGTCACTCCGACGCATATAAGCGATATGATCAAAAAAGAAAAAGAAAAAAATTTCAGAAATAGGAGGTAGAAATCATGGGTAAATGGGGTATAGCACACGTATACGCATCTTACAACAATGTGGTCATAACCATCACCGATATAACGGGAGCCGAAACCTTGGCTAGATGTTCAGGAGGCATGGTGGTAAGACAGGACAAAGACCAAGCGTCTCCGTACGCCGCCATGGGAGCTGCTCAAAAAGCGGTGAACGACGTGAAAGAAAAAGGGATAACTAAGCTACATGTGAAGGTCAGAGCACCCGGTGGTAATAAGTCCAAATCACCCGGTCCCGGCTCACAGGCGGCGATCCGGGCGTTCGCTCGATCCGGAGTAAAGATAGGTACGATAGAGGATGTGACCCCTGTGCCGCACGATTCCACCAGACCCAAGGGTGGAAGAAGAGGCAGACGGGTATAAAATATCAAAAAGTGAAAAGATGGATATAGAAGTTAAAATATTGAAGGATAGAGAGGCCAAATTATTGGTATCGAATACCAATCCACCCATGGTGAACGCTCTGAGAAGGGTGTTGATCGCAGACGTACCTAAACTGGCCATAGAGGATATAGAATTCCATCTTGGTACCATAGGGGATGAAATGGAGGATAAAGAATACGAAAGCTCCGCACCTTTATTCGATGAGATCATCGCACATCGGTTGGGTATGCTTCCCATACCTACTGACCTAGAACTGTTCGATTTTAGAGACCGATGCGACGAGTGCGAAGGAGAAGGATGTCCCAATTGTACCATCATCTACAGTTTGAATAAAAAGGGACCCTGTACGGTCTATTCCGGCGACTTGATCCCTGTAGGCGAAAACGATCTTAGACCCGTGGACGACCTTATCCCTCTAGTAAAACTAGACGACACGCAGGCGTTACTGATCTACGCTACTGCGGAGTTGGGCACAGCTAAACAACATGCAAAATGGCAGCCCACCAACGGTGTAGCATACAAATATTACCCGGAAATAGAGATAGACCAAGACTCTTGTAATCTATGTGGGGAGTGTGTAGAAAGCTGTCCTAAAGAAGTTCTAGATATAGAAGACGAAGAACTCATCATAGCAGATCTTGAAGGATGTAAGTTCTGTTCTCTCTGCGAAGAAGTTTGTGCTCCAGGTGCTATAGATGTGAGTGGTCGAGAAGATAAATTCATACTCACTTTCGAGACCGACGGCTCTTTAACTTCTGAAGAGGTTTTAAAAGAGGGTCTTCAGATACTTAAGGGGAAGTTCGACGAGATCGCAGAGATGAGCGAATCCATATAGATGCAAAATTGATCATCCTTTAATTTTCAAGATCGCCGATCATGAGGCACGATGTTAAATATTGCGAGTTTCGAAGAAATTACTAACACGCAGGGCTCGCTCATAATGCGAGGGTAGCCAAGCATGGACAACGGCGCAGCGTTGAGGGCGCTGTCCCGTAGGGGTCCGAGGGTTCAAATCCCTTCCCTCGCATTTTTTTGATAAAAAAATGCATTAAAAACATGTAGGGCTATCTACGATAGCCCTTAAAAAACAAGGCCGTATATAAATAGACGTGTGTTATTCTCCAAAAATTTCGTCAAGTCTAACAGGAATTCTCTAAGAATATCTTTGACAGCAGGGCGTGCCTCGAAGAAGGATTATCTACTAAACAGGCGGCAAAAGATTTCGATATTAGCCAACGCCGTATTCAACAACTAGCTAAAAAATACAGAGAAACTGGTGAGATTCCGAAGTTGAAGAAACGAGGTCGAAAACCATACGTAGATATTGTAGTAACAACAACATAACCCTAACATTTTCATAGATCTGCAGATATGATTAAGATGTTGAAGAGGAAGTCTTACAGACTATCTTCTTCGATCATTCGCTTACTTCTTCATCCACACCTTCTTCATCCACACCTTCTTCATCCACACCTTCCACATCTACACCTTCTTCATCCACACCTTCTTCATCCACACCTTCTTCATCCACACCTTCTTCATCC
>PUNG01000006.1 GCA_003551675.1 Thermoplasmata archaeon | reverse complement strand
CTTGTGGTTTGAACCCGCGGCCTCCACCTTTACACGGAATCTAATTCCGTGAATCGAATGAAAGCCAGAGGCTTTCATGTAGATGCGAAGGTGGCGATCTGCCAGACTGATCTATGGGCCCGAAACGAATGCTGTAAGTATTTGGGTGCATAGGCAGTAGGAATTTTTTAAAAAAATTCCTCCGCATCTATGGGCCCAGAACGATCGATTTGAGAAAAATCACATTTTCATTCTGCGTAGATCTCTTATCATCTCTTTTGCTGTGGATATACCTGACTCTTCGCCGATCTCTTTAGCCAGCTTCAATCCGTCTTTTGCAACGTGAAAAGCGTCTTTATAACGACCGATGTCCCTGTAGATCCTCCCCATTTCCAGTTTACATGCGAGCACTCCTTGTTTTTCATCTTGCAGATATTCTTCCAAAGATTTTAACTCTTTCAACGCCTTTTCTGAATCGCCGCTGTCCCTAAGATCGAAGACGAACTCCAGCTTGGCCCTGTGTACTTCATCTTCATGGTTCCTTGTCTCCAGGGCATCTATGACGATCTTCCTATGCCTTAAACATTCTTTCCAATTATATCCTCTCAGAGAATCCGCAAGGTTACGGTGCAATTCGATCTCAAGTCGGCTAAGACTCGTATTCTTCCTAAACAACTTCTTCTTTCGATGATCCTTCTCGTTGGTCAGTCCTTTATTGAACGTGTTTATCGCTTTCTTCCTTCTTCCAGTTACAGCATGGGCTTCCCCTAAGGTCAAGTACAATCTCGAAACCTCTCTCCATCGTGCTGTATCTATGTATTGTTCAAGTGCGGATTCTAGAGAAACTAAAGCTTTTGAATGCTCTCCCATCTTTCGGTACAGTTCCGCTAGATTCTCGTAAACGATCCCGAGTTCACCGTGTTCTAATGCTTTTTTAAAATACTCCTCCGCAGATGCGAACTCGCTTTTATGGACGTGCAGTAATCCTATATTGTTATAGTATGCCCCCATCGCATCTTTTATTTTTTCTTCTTTTATTATCTTTCGTGCCTTTTCGTAGTGATTCTCCGCTTTATGGAGTTCGTCTTTTTTTCTGTATACGGTTCCCAGGGCTAGGAGTTCTCTTACCATTCCTTCCTTATCCCCTGACTCTCGGTATGCGTCGAGAGTTTTTTTGTGAGTTTTCAAAGCTTCTTTCCATCTACGGAGGTTCCTATGCGCCTCCCCGATCTTTTCCATAACTGCACTTGGGTAATTGGAACCCGTATCCAAAATCCTCTTGTAATTCTCTACCGCCCCTTCCCACTCACCTGCCTCCATGTGTATGTCTCCCTTTAACTCGTAGTACTTAGGTAGATGTTCTTGGGGGACAAGATCTTCCGGAAACATTTCCATCAACTCCCCTCTATGTTCCTCGTGCAGATGGGCCACGGTATCTTTCAGCAGAGAGAGGGATTCCAGAGCCTCCTTCCAGCATCCTCCCTTTTCTAGGTGGTAGAGGGTTTCCAGGTCAGGTATCTTCCGTTTTTTGATCATGGCCGATCCTGTCCTGGCGTGGAGTTCGTTACGCTCGATCATCGAAAGTCTAGAATATATGTGATCCTTCAGTAGGGGATGCAAAGATAATTTACCCTCCCTAGTTTCTTCTACAAAGTGGGATGATTTGAGCTTCAGTAGCGTATTTTCTTCATCTTTATCTAAAACAATTTCTCGTTCACACGGATTCAAAATCACCGCTAGCTTTTTCATCAAATTCTTTTCGGAATCATCGAGTGCTGAATACATCTCTCGTCCTATGAATTCATCCATGCTTTCCGTTTTTCCTTGGAATCTCTTGTATATCTCCACATAAAGGGGATGACCCCTGGTTTTCTGATACACATCCATGGACGATATTTCCATCCCTTCCGTCATGTTCTCCACGTCCCTTTCATCCAGGGGACCTATCTCTATCTCCACCACATCCTGGTTCATTATGTCCCGAACGTCGTAAAAAGAGAGTCTCTTACGGCTCATGAGCACTGTACCGAATCCCCCCTTTCTTTTGTTGAGTTCCAAAAGCATCCCGAATACTCTGCTCATGTCCTCCGAAGCTTTCTCGCAGTTATCCAAGAAAAAAACCGGATCGGTAACGTTATCCAACACTTCCACAAGTATCCCATACATGCTTTCCTCATTCACGGTTCCCGACGCCTTCTTTAAAAAATTCTTCAGCTCACCTACCAGAAGTTCTTGGGACTTCCATGAATGAAATGTGTGCCAAAATAGAGAGTTCTTTCCCTTTAACTCATCCGTGATCCTTGCAGCTAAAGTGCTCTTACCTATACCTAAGATTCCCGTGATAACTATTATGGGTGGATCCTCTCCGGAAAGCATTTCTAGGATAGACGTAAATTCATCCTTTCGCCCGTAAAATGACTTTACCACGGGTGCTTCTGCCATCGATTCTACCATCCGCCCATCTTTTTTCGCTGCACGGTAATAGAGTGTGAACTCCTTAGGATCCATCACGTCACGGGTACGCATCCACTCCGTTACATGAAAGGGGTCTATTTCTGGAATATCTTTTTTCAGCCTTTTGACGGCATCCCCCACAGTTATACTTACGATCCTGTGATCTTCTTTGATATTAAATTTATTTTTTTCCAACTCCTTTTTTATGTCTTTGCAGACCCTTTCTCCTTTGGATGTAGGTCTGTATATTTTCCGTCTGCGCTGGGCACCCTTTACTCTGGATATCATTTCCTTTATCATACCCTTCTTTTTCAATTTGCCTATCTCTCGACTGACATTGTTTTTTAGGATCCCTAGTGCTTCGCTGATGCCGTCCTGACAGAGGTTGTACGGTGCGTGATAACCCTCCTCGTCGTATTCGAATTCCGATATGTGTAGCAGTATACGTTCTCCGTGAGTAAGTTCGCGCCAGGACCTTTTCATACGTGTTGCAATACACAGCATAATATTTATGAACATCGGACAGATAGATGTGATATAATAAGTGATATAACCACACTTTAAGTTTATATATTTTAATGACCCAATTAGATGTGATAGATATGAAAGCAAGATACACCGCGTTTATGATGACGGGTATCCTTCTGCTCTCCGTATTCGCCTTCGGATTGGTTGTGGAGAGTAGGGGTGAAAATCTGAATGAAGGAAGGTACGACAGATACGATTTTTTTCAGGTGGAAATAAACCATCCTGAAGATGGTGCGGAATTCCGTGACGAGAGAGTGATCAGAGTGGAATACACTGTGACCAATCTTGGAGGTGTCGAAGGGAGACAAGAGATCATTTTCAGCGCCGATCATGAAGAGATAGAAAGCAACGACTTAAATTTAACAGATGGTGAAAGTTACACGGGTGTGTTCTATTGGGATATATCGAGAGTCTCGGAAGGGGAACACATCTTGACTGTCCAGAGTGAGAACACCAGGGATATGACCAAGGTCATGGTAGGCACACCGCCTCTGTCAGAAGCGACATTCCAGGTAGATATACATGCCCCTGAAAATAGAGAGAGGTTTTCCCCGGGAGACGTTGTGTCAGTGGATTACACCGTGGAGAACCTGGGAAGAGAGGACGGGAGCCAAAATATAAATTTCATGGTGGACCGGTCCAGGATAGACGTTCTCACGGACCTTGACCTGGAAGCAGGAGAAAACTACCGGGGAAGCTTCTCATGGGATACCCAGGATGTTGAAGATGATTACTACAGCCTTTCAGTAAGTAGCGATGATACCAAAGATGTGGTCCATGTAGAAATAGGATCTTCAAAACTCAGCCCCGCTGTATTCCGGGTGGACGTGGTCTCTCCGGAGCCCCGGGATGAGTTCCACCAGGAAGATATCGTTGTTGTTAACTATACTGTGGAAAACGTGGGTAGAGAAAATGGTACCCAGAATATCATATTCTCCGTGGATCGATGGAGAAAGGACGTACTGTACGATCTGACCCTGGAACCCGGTGAGATTTACCGGGGATCCTTCCGCTGGAGTACATCTGATCTTGAAGACAGCGTTTACTATCTGTCTGTTAGCAGCGATGATACCAATGACACGGTCCCCGTGATCGTGGGAAGGCCTACCGACGATGAATCCTCCGTTTTCGATGTGGAGATAACCGCACCCGAAAGCTGTGAAAGGTTTGAACAAGGAGACAATATCATCGTGGAATATACTGTGGAGAATACAGGGAGTGAAGAGGATACCCAGAATATCATATTCTCCGTTGACAGATGGAGGACAGAAGTCCTTTATGATCTAGTCCTTGGACCTGGAGAAACATACGAAGGTGATTTCTCATGGGATACATCCCAAGTCGAGAGTGGCATATACTATCTTTCAGTGCAAAGTGATAACATGAGAGACGTGGTCAAGGTGGCCGTAGGCTCAACTGATGTAAGCAGGGCTCTCTTTAGGGTGGATATAATCGAACCCGAGTGCAGGGCTAGGTTTGAGAGTGGTGACATCATCACCGTATCATATGCCATTAAAAATGTAGGAAGAGAAGAAGGGACCCAAAGCATATTCATGAGAGTGGACCGCTCTAGAGAAGACGTCTACCGTGAACTCACACTAGAACCCGGAGAAACATACGAAGGCAACTTCACATGGGATACCTCCGGTGCTCCTGATGACGTATATCATCTGTCCGTGCACAGTGATAACACCGTAGACGCAGTCTCGATAATTTTGGGAGAGGCACCTTGGGAGAGAGATGTATTCAAGGTAAGGATAACTGCGCCAGAAAGAAGAGAGCAATTTGAGCATGGAGACGTTATCGATGTCTCATACATGGTTAAAAATATAGGCCGAGCCGAGGGTACTCAGGACATTCTCTTTGGAGTTAACCGCATCATGATGGATGATCATGAAAACCTGACCCTAGAACCTGGAGAAGCCTATGAAGGAAGATTCCGGTGGAATACATCAAGGGCACGTAGAGATGTGCATCATCTCCATGTCCGCAGTCGAGATACAGCTGATGTGGTACCTATCGTCGTGGAATCACCCGCAAGGGTTTCACCGTATTATAGAGTGAGGATCGAGGATCACCAGATCGAACAGAATAGAGTTACCGTCAGATTTACTGTGACCAACACCGCACAGTCCACCGAAGGTGCCCAGCGTGTAGTGATCATATTACGAACTAGAGATTCTGAGAGGGTGGCATACGAGGAAACTTTTACCTTAGGATCC
This sequence comes from Thermoplasmata archaeon, assembly GCA_003551675.1. Classification (GTDB taxonomy): domain Archaea; phylum Thermoplasmatota; class Thermoplasmata; order Halarchaeoplasmatales; family Halarchaeoplasmataceae; genus Natronoplasma; species Natronoplasma halalkaliphilum. Next base: position 8,667 of record PUNG01000006.1, on the reverse strand, counting down.
GGCGAAACACGCGATGAAGAATTTACTTGGGAAGCGGATTCAGACAGATACACTGTCGAACTGAAGAGCATGGATGAAGATATCGAGTTGGACAGCGAGACCATGGAATTGACCGTCGAAGGAGATGAAGGTAGTCCATGGGCTCTACCGATGTTCGCCCTGATCATGTTAGTAGTAACTCTGGCCATCATATCCCTAGCGATACGTGAAAGGAGTGGAAAAAAACCCGTAAGGGAAAGCCAGTACGATCGAAACATCAAGAGGGATAAAAAAGACTGGTCCGACTATTACGATCGGGATTGATCATTTCCTAAAGATCTTACCAACAAGCTATGTGTCCATCGGTTCTGGGTTCGGTTCCTCCTGCATACACACCGTTCTCCAGTTTCCATATCATCTGACCTCTACCGAAACTTCCCGAGTGTACTGAGTAATTTATGTCGTGGCCCTTTCTCGAAAGTGCCTTGCCCAGATGGTGAGGAAACTGTTTTTCTAGATGCACCTTCTTTCCTTCTTCCCATCGCCATCTCGGTGCGTCGAGAGCGGCCTGAGGATTCAGTTCAAAATCTATGCAGTTCATAACTACTTGAAGATGACCCTGGGGCTGCATGTAACCTCCCATCACTCCAAAGGGTCCTATTGCGTCCCGATCTTTAGTCAAAAATCCGGGTATTATGGTGTGGTACGTTTTTTTTCCAGGTTTTAGACAGTTCGCATGATCCGTATCGAGTGAAAAAGTATTTCCTCTGTTCTGCAGTGCTATACCTGTTCCAGGAACGACCAATCCAGAGCCGAAACCCATGTAGTTACTCTGTATGTAGGATACCATGTTCCCATCTTTATCGGCAGTTGCCAAGTAAACGGTACCTCTGTCGGCAAGTCTTCCTGGTTCCGGTTCTATGACTTCTTGGTCTATCAATTGTCTTCTCTCGGCAGCATAATCCTCGCTCAACAGATCTTCCGGGTCAACCTTCATGTGTTCCGGGTCCGTGATGATCTTTTTTCCGTCAGAGAATGCTAACTTTAAAGATTCTATCTGCTTGTGATAAGTTTCTACGGTATCTTTGTGTGAAAAGTCGAATCCCTTCAGTATGTTCAACGCCTGCAGTGCTATCAGACCCTGTCCGTTGGGAGGTAGTTCCCATACTTCGTATCCCCTATAGTCTATACTCAACGGGTCGACCCACTCGGGAGAAAAATCAGCGAGGTCGTCTTCGTCCAAGAATCCTCCGGTCTCTTTGGAAAATTCGGCTATATTCTCGGCTATCTCGCCTCTGTAGAATGACTCCGCCTTGGTTTCGGCTATCTTCTCCAAAGTCCGGGCATGATCTTCGGAATTCCATATCTCCCCTATCTCAGGGGCCCTACCTGCTGGAGAAAAAACCTCGAACCAGTGTTTGAATTTATCTTCTCCTCCCAACTCTTTTTTGTAGGACTCATAGGCCGCTTTCCAGTATTTTCCCAAAATTGGAGAGAGCGGGTAGCCCTCCTTTGCATATCGGATCGAGGGTTCGAGCACCTCTTTGAAAGGCAGATCTCCATGCTCTTCACACAGTGCGGACCATGCTCCGGGTATCCCGGGAACGGTAACGGGTATCCAACCAAATTTTGGCATCTCTTGGTACCCTTTATCCTTCACGGTTTCTATATCTATTCCATCTGGAGCCGGACCACTAGAATTCAAACCGGACAGCTCTCCATCTTTCCAGACCATGGCGAAACCGTCTCCTCCTATCCCATTAGAGGTGGGCTCCACCACTGTCAGTGTGGCTGCCGTAGCTATGGCGGCATCGACTGCGTTACCTCCCTTTTTCAGTATCTCCAAGCCGGCCTGGGCCGCCAGTGGTTGTGAAGTTGCAACCATGCTATTTCCTGCGTAAGTCAAGGTTCGCTTAGAACCGTAAGGATAGCTCAGCGGATCTGAAATCATAGTTGACGAATCATTTCAAGTGTTAATTATTTTTCCTTCGACTACAGCAAAATTATTAAATGAACAGGCGTATTGTTTTACGATGAATATAAACAAAAGGCTCGTTGTACCTCTATCCGTACTTTTTATAGGTATACTATTGGTAGTCTTATCTGTTTTTGAAGGTGACGCCGAGATAGCTCTCTTACTGTTCATACCCGTAATCTATGGCTCGGGTATATTCTTCATCATGGGTATCCTGCTTTTATTTTTATCTTTTATCTTATTTTTTGTCTTCTCCGCTGGATCTCTTCAGAGGGTACCCCACCAGAGAAAAGGCGCATACAAAAAAACCGAATCGAGTTATGGAGGAGTGATCTTCTTAGGTCCTATACCCATAGTTTTCGGGAAAGATAAGAGTATAACAAAAAAGATGATGTGGATCGGATTGGTGATAGCGTTGATACTTTTTTTCCTTTACTTGATGATAATTTTTTAGGTAAAGAGGTGTTTGGATGGAAGAATTCATAGAGAAAAATTTGGAAAAGATGGTAAAGATAGACAGCGTAAGCGAAGGCGATATGGATGAGATCATCGATTTTACAACTGGGATCTTAAAAGGTATAGGTCTCGAGTGCGAAGTAGTTGAAGGAGAGGAACACGCTCCTCTGATAATCGCTTCACATGGAGAAGGAGGGGTTTGTTTTTCAGGACATCTCGATACCGTTCCTTTGGGCGACGGTTGGGAGCACGAGCAAGCGGAGATAGAGGGAGATAGGATGTACGGTAGAGGCACCCTTGACATGAAAGGCCCCTGCGTATCCGTCATAGCTGCGGCCAGGGAACTGATACAAGAAGACGTACCTTTCTCTATAATTTTTTCCACCGACGAAGAGGTGAGTATGGACGGAGCAAAGAAAGTAGCGGATAGAGATGAGGTGACTAAGGCTCCAGCCGTACTGGTCTGCGAACCCACCGAGATGCGGGTGGTGACCCAAGAAAAAGGAGTCTTCCAGTTTGAAATAAAAACCGAGGGAAAGAACGCACACGCTAGTATGCCGGAAAAAGGTGAAAACGCCATAGCTAAGATACTTCCTATATTGACGACTCTGAGCAGGAAGAACAACATACCTGCTAAAAAGGACGAACTGACCTGCTGTGTTAACGTGATAGAAGGAGGAAAGGCAACTAATGTGATACCCAAAGAGTGCAGAGCCGAGGTCGATGTCAGATTCCCAGATCACTTCAACAAAGACATATTAGAAAGATATCTTTTTGAACCGATAGATCAAGAATTCGAAGTCAACGAGATCCAGTTCTTGGACGCCGTGAAGCTGAACCAGGACAACCATGCTGTGCGGACTTTACTCGAAATAGCGGATACCACCACTTGGTCTGTTCCATATGGTACGGAGATGGTGCGGTTTTATAAAGAAAATGAGAACACCATCATATTTGGTCCAGGTAGAGTGGATGTTGCTCATCAACCTGACGAATTCATAGAGTTGCCTGAACTGATCAAAGCCGCGAGACTATACGTCGAATACGCAAAGGCTATGGCCGACAGCGATTAGGCGTGCTTGGGAAAGGTATCGCATCTCTGATATGATCTAGATTACACAACCACATTATCACTCTTTCCACACCAAGGCCGTAGCCGGCGTGGGGTACGCTACCGTATCTTCTCGTATCCAAAAACCACTCGTATATGGATGGGTCTTCTCCACCTTCTTTTAGTCTACGTATCATCGAATCAACGTCGGTCTCTCGGACGCTTCCACCGATGAGTTCTCCTACGTGGGGTACCATCAGGTCGTAGCCGAGTACCTTTGAATCGTCCTTTTCGTCTCTCTTCATATAGAATGCTTTTATTTCCTTAGGGTAGTGGGTCACGAAAACAGGTTTTTCAAACAAAGAGGTCAATTTCTTTTCTTCAGGTACGCCGAAATCCTCTCCATATTCGACGTTCATACCTTCCTTTTTCAACTTTGAAACCGCTTCGTCGTAGGTGATTATAGGGAACGGCGCCTCTAATCTTTTAAGGTAATCGAGATCCACATCGAGTCTCTCCAACTCTTCTTCGTTCTGTTCCAATACCTTGTCTACAACATGTAAGACTAGTCCTTCACCCAGCGCTATTATGTCGTCTAGTTCGTGCCACAAACCTTCGACCTCCGCGTGCCAGTATTCAGTAAGATGTCTAGGCGTTCTGGACTTTTCGGCTCTGAAACTGGGCGCTATCGTGTAGATGTCGCCTAGGCCGAAGATGGCAGCCTCTGCATACAACTGCCAGCTTTGGGTAAGATATACTTCTTCGTCAAAATAATCTACGGGGAACAGCGTGGCTCCCCCTTCACACGCTAGAGGCGTCAATATGGGCGATTGGAATTCTTTGTATCCTTCTGTTCTAAAGTAATCATGGATGGCTCCAAAAACGGTGGAGCGTACGTTCAGTATATCTCTCATCTCGGTAGACCTCATCCACAGGTGCCGATTATCCAATAGATGTTCTACACTCTGATCTTTGTGGATCGGAAAGTCCTCCGAGGCGTGAACTATCTCAGCATCCGCAGCGGCTATCTCGTAACCACCAGGAGCTCTTTCGTCTTCCTTGACCTTTCCTTTGACCTTCAACGAAGATTCTACCAAGAGGTCCTTTATAGCCTTGAACTTATCTTCATCGAATTCATCTTTAACGAAAGTAGCTTGGACCACACCGCTGGGATCTCTAACGTTTAAGAACGCCATATTGCCTATGTCTCTAGTACGATGTATCCAGCCGCGGATATTTACTTCCACGTCGGTGTGTTTTCCTTCTAATATCTCCTTTATAGGAACGAACCCTTCATTTCCCAGCGAGCGTTTCACCGCCTTTTCTTCTTCGTTCATCTTTTCACTCGAAGCACGATTCAAGTCTAAAGATAAAAGAATTTCGGAGGCCAAGGGGACTTTTACAACTTTTGAGTTGACGTTGTTCAACCTCGTTTTGGACATATCCATTATTATTTTCAAGAATAATATAAATACTTCCCTCTCCTTATCATTATCAGTGAGAAAAATGATGAAAGAAAAAAGATTCAATGTAAGAAGGGCCGGATATCCGAGTTACGAACACGCTAACATGTTGTCCGTGTTGCTGGGCAACAAGTAAAGCTCCGGTCAAAAACCCTTTCTTTTTTTTGATCTACCACCCGCCGGGGATCTTTTTTCCTTTTTCAAGCGAGGTGATAATATCGTCTTTCATGTCCAGTGCAGCTTCTCTACTGGCTTTATGGAATTCTTCCGGTCCGAAGGAGTCACAGTAAGGTTCTCTTTGGTAAGCGTAATCGATGCCGCGAGATGAGTTGACTACTGCGCCGTACCCATGGTCGTCGAAGCACGGTATTACATCGTCTGCAGTACCGCCCTGGCTTCCATAGCCCGGGACCAAAAATAGGTTATCATCCATGATCTTTCTCAACTTTTTTGCCTCTTCAGGGTAAGTTGCACCGACCACCGCGCCCACGGACGAATACCCTCTTTCGCCAACAAGGTCTTTGCCCCACTGGTTGATGAGCTCCGCCATGACCTCGTAGATCATCTTACCGTCTTCGGTTTTGAGATCCTGTAGTTCTTTAGAAGAAGGATTGGAAGTCTTATCCAGTATGAATACACCCTTTCCGTACTCTTTGCAAGTATCTATGAAAGGTTCTATGCCGTCGTAGCCTAGATATGCGTTGACAGTAACCATATCCCCATCAAAAGAAGTCTTTCTATCCTCCATGGTATCTACTTCCCCCAGGTGAGCGGCGGCATAGGCTTCAGCGGTACTCCCTATGTCGTTTCTCTTAACGTCTTCTATCACCATCAACCCTTTTTTCTGGGCGTACTCGATTGTATGGATAAAGGCTTTGACGCCTTGGTGACCGTATTTTTCGTAGAAGGCTATCTGAGGTTTTACTGCGGGGACTATATCGTGTACCGCATCGATCAGTCCTTTGTTGAATTTTAATATGGCCCTTCCAGATGCCTGGAATGGATGGGAAGATCCTTCCATCGCCTCTTTTTTAAGATGGTCGGGAATATTGTTCAGCCTGGGATCGAGACCCACGACGGATGGATTTTTTTTATCATCTACGGCATCCAACAATCTATCGGCAAGGTTATCATGTTTTATCATGGTGATCGCATTTTCCAAGGAAGTAATGGATTTAAAGCTTCCGAATTTTACCTTTTTTTGTGTATCAGTAGTGACCCAAGAGCCCTCTCTTTTTTGCTATATTTTCCATGAACCTGAATACGATCAATCCAAGGACCAGATAGGCGAAGGAATTTAAGATAAGTATCGCGTGTTCGACCAATGTAAGGTCGAACAGTGATAGACCGTCCACCATCATCTTGTTGAGCAGGACGTTCCCCCATGATATAGGCACGAAATAGATTATTTTATGGTCCGTGATGGTGGGTAGTACCAAAAACAATATGAACATGAACATGAGTATCTGGTTGGCGGCCTGGACTTTTTTGAATACGAGTGAAAGTCCGCCCATGACGTATCCTATACCATAAACGGAGAGAAGGGTTAAACCGACCAGCACTATGATTCCAGGATCAAGATAAAGATATTGGCCCGTTGTGACCATCATTATGATAAGGAACACAATGAATAGGACGAATTGGAATAAGAACGATGCGAATACCCTATATCCTGATATCCTTCTGAAACTACTAGGGGTAAGGTAAAGCTGTTCTAAAGTTCCATCTCTGGCTTCCTGCAAAAGACCCCAGGACATCTCACTGTATGCACCCACCGCAAATGTCCACATGGCAAATCCTATTATACTTCCTTTCAACGTTTCGGTACCAGCTTCGAAGCTCCTCAACCCCATGAAGACGAGCAAGAACAGTATGAAGACCCCGCTGATGGTCATCAGGGTGTTAAGAAAGTATCTTCTGAGTTCGATGAAATGTTTTTTGACTACGGAATAAAATATGATGTGTTCTTTCATCCTCCCAGTTCCTCCTCGACTATGTTCATAAAGATCTCTTCTAAGTGGGTATCTAAATTTTCTACCTTTTCTAACTCCATACCTGAATCTCGGAGATGATCTATCAATCGATAAAATGACCCAGAATCCTTCAAACTGACTTTCAATCTGGTCTTGTTGTTTTCGTATCTTACGTCGATAACCTCATGATATTCTTCGATCTCGTCAAGAGACGGTTTTCCACGGAGTATGAAATCATATAGGTGTACATCGAATAAGCTCTTTAAGTTACGGACCTTATCGTCGGCTAATACTTTACCATCGTTGATGATGATGACCCTTTCGCATACATCTTCTACTACGTTCATGTCATGGCTGCTCAATAAGATGGTCTTCCCTTTATCCACTGCAAGCTGCATCACGAAGCGCCTCAGTTCCTTTGAAGTCTTCACGTCTAGACCAAGGGTTGGTTCGTCCAACAGCAAAAGATCGGTACCTCTTATAAGAGCGCATGCCAGGGCAAGTTTTTGCTGCATCCCCCTCGATAGTTTTCTAGCGGACGTATCTTCTTTTTCCTTCAGATCGAACCGTTCTAATAGTTTGTCCATCTCGGACTTTGTTTCCTTTTTACTCCTTCCGTGCAACCCGGCGAAAAACTCTAGATTCTCTCTAGTAGTGAGTCGCCAGTATATGTTTCTATTTCCCTCCAAAACGGCACTGGTGTTCTCCACGGCCTTTCTAGTGTCGCTCACGGCGTCTATACCGAATATGTTTATGTCTCCCGAGTTCGGTTCGATAAGACCGCAGATACATTTGATGGTCGTGGTTTTACCCGCACCATTGGGACCTAAGAAGCCTACGATCTCGCCTTCTTCCACCGAGAAAGAAACGCCGTCGACCGCCTTGGTGGTCTTTCCCCTCCACCGTGAATAGTTTTTGTATAGATCCTTGACTTCTAAGGCTTTCATGGGAACCACTTTTTGGTACGGTTATGTATCACTTATAATATATATTCTTCTTTTACGAGTAGTGAGTTGGAAAAAATTTTGGAACCCGTAACTTTTTTAGCCATGTTACGAGTTCCATTGATAGTCAATTTCCCTCGCCAAACAAGGGTCATCGACTGGAAACGTTTTTCAACAGGTCACAACTCTTGATACGGTTTGCTTTGATCAGAAAACAGAAGAGATCAACACAGCAAAACCGATCAGAGATATACCTGCTAGTAATATCAAGTTTCTTTTTTGCTCATCCGATAGATCAATGGTGTTGAATAGAGCAAAACTAGAAACTACCGCCGGGAAAAAAATTCCTATAGCTCCGAGTAGAACGCCGGCTGCCCGCAGATTTTCTTTACGGTTCATATCGTCAAAGTCTTCAGCTTCGATGAAGCCTCCTACTGCCACTAGAACTCCTCCGACTAGCATGATTATCACTCCTACGACGAGTGCCATGCCTATGGTCTTAGATATCCTATCTGCCGAGAACATCGATGTAGGAGGAGGCTGCTGTTGGTAGGGTTGTTGATGCGGCGGTTGTTGTGTCTGCTGCTGTCCAGGTGTAGGTTCGGGAGTAGGTTCAGGTGTAGGTTCAGGTGTAGGTTCGGGTGGTTGTTCCGCCGGTGGTGGTGTAGGGGGTTCCTCTATATTTTTATCATCCATTTTTTTCACCTCTTAAGGGTATAAATACACATCATTATAAATACCTTTCCAAATAAAACGATGTCTCCACGGTGTTATGGAAGTGCAACGTCAGTATGATGATATCTCATCGAGTTTTTCTACGTGTATT
>PUNG01000021.1 GCA_003551675.1 Thermoplasmata archaeon | reverse complement strand
GAGTATGAATTTATCATAGAGGTGGATGGTGAGGGATCTGTAGAGATATCTCCCGATCAAGAAACATACGAAGAGATGGAAGTCACGTTGACAGCCGTACCTGACGATGGTTGGCTTTTTGTTGAATGGACGGGAGATGTACCTGATAATCAACGAGAGCGAACCGAGATAGTCATAGATGTAGATGAAAACAAGACGATCACTGCTCACTTTGAGGAGGAAGAGACCTTAGGAACCCTTTGTGCATTAGGAATTTTGGCCCTGATCGTACTCGTTGGTTTGATACTGTTATTATTTTATCTGTACAAGGGGAGAGCTCCCGAAGTATCGGTGACTGCACCGAAAGACCAGATCGAGAATGAACGTGGAAGAAGTTACACTTATAACTTCGTCGTAGAAAATCCTGGTAATAAAAAAGGAACTTTTGATCTTAGAATCAAATCCTCCAATGAGTATTGGGAGATAGATACTCAAAAGAAAGTATCTGTAGATGCAAATGAACGTAAAAAGGTTCCAGCCAAGATGGTCTTGCCTGAATTTGCGAGTGATGGGGATTCGTGTAAGATAAGATTAAAAGCCACATATCAAGAGGACTCACAAGTATCGGATTTCGATGATTGTAAGATAACATATGAGTTTGTGGACGAAGAAAAAGAGGAGGAAGAAACCGAGAGACCTAGCTGGATGGCCGGACTGACAGAAGATGAAGAGGATACGGAACCAGAAGAAGAGCTCGAAGAATATGAGGAGATAGAAGAAACGGAAGAGATAGAAGTCGATAAAGATGAAGTGATAGAAGAGTTTAGAAAGTACAAAGGAGTCAGTGCCAGTACGGCGAATCTCCTTTTCGAGGCTGGTTATCATTCCTTGGAGGCGCTGAAAGAAGCTGAGTTAGAAGATATCAAGGCCGTGGAAGGCATAGGTATCATTTCCGCCGAGATCATATATAATTCGATCCAAGAAGAACCCGAAGAAGAACCCGAAGAAGAACCTGAAGAAGAACCCGAAGAAGAACCTGAAGAAGAACCCGAAGAAGAACCTGAAGAAGAACCCGAAGAAGAACCTGAAGAAGAACCCGAAGAAGAACCCGAAGAAGAACCGGAAGAAGAACCCGAAGAAGAACCCGAAGAAGAACCTGAAGAAGAACCCGAAGAAGAACCGGAAGAAGAACCCGAAGAAGAACCCGAAGAAGAACCGGAAGAAGAACCGGAAGAAGAACCCGAAGAAGAACCGGAAGAAGAACCCGAAGAAGAACCGGAAGAAGAACCCGAAGAAGAACCGGAGATCAGCCGAGATGACGCGGTTGCTGAACTAAAACAAGTGAAAGGTGTAGGCACCTCGAAAGCTGAAGCACTTTACGAACATGGTTATCGATCGGTAGAGGAGCTTAAGCAGGCTTCAGAGGATGATATACGAGAAGTAAAAGGGATCGGTCCCGCTCTTTCTCGCATGATAAAGGAGTCCTTGGAAAAAGATGACTGACCGCCGTGTGTTAAAATGGAGCGGTAATTTTTTATCATTTAAGGAGAATGCTAGAATCGATGGTAAGAGAGTGCATAAAGTGTCGGAGTGAGATAGGCGAGATCGCGTCTATCTGCAGCGGTTGTGTAGAAGACTTCCTTTCAGAGAATATTTTTGGTATGGCGGCCTCTCCACTCATATCGTCTCCTCCCATGGATAGATATAGGGAGGATTCAGATCCGTTTTTAGCTGTGGGTGAGAGACCCGAAGGGGAAGTTATCTTTGAACCTGGAAAAAAAGTGCAGGACGAATTAAATACGATATTAGAAGATTTAGACTATGACAGCATAGAAAATAAGATGAATATCATCATGGCCGAGCTCGGCGTTTCTAAGGACATAGATTTTGATAACTATTTGTTTTCTAAAAAAGACACAAAAGTACTTTCCCAACTCTACTATAAACTCGAGGAGTTAGAACATGAAGTGGAAAAGATGTCTGGCGAGCCGAACCTTTACCTCCGCATAGCGAACTTATTTTATTACTCGTACAGGTGTGCGGATACCAGTCTTTTTGAATTAGATGCTAGAAAAAGTATAACCAACGATTATAAAGAAAAAGCCGAGGGTTACTACGAATTCGCGGCCCAGAAGAAGAGGGAGAGTATTTACCCATTGAAGAACAGAGCATTTTTACTAATGGAGGAAGGAGAACTAGAGAGTGCAGAGAGTTATTTTAGGGCCGCAATATCCATAGACTCTAAAGATTTAGAAACGAGAGCGGGTTTAGCAGGACTACTTTTGAAGGAAAAGAGACTAGAAGAAGCGGAAACCGAGATCGAGAAGATAATGGATGAATTTGAAGAAGATCCACATATCTGGTTTTTAAAGGGAGAGCTTTACAGAAAAAAAGATGCATGGGGCAGAGCCATCCAGTTTTATAATAAAAGTGAGGATCATGAGGAGGAATTCATACCTGCGCTGATCTCACGAGCTTATCTTTTTTTGGAGCACGATATGGTGAGTAAGGCCATGGACGATTTCGAGAAGGTTTTAGAATCGGATGATGAAAACATACAGGCCTTGGAGGGCCTTGGTCTATGTTTTGAAAAAAAGGGAAAAGGAGAGGAGGCTATCAGATATATCAACGAGGCCTTAACGATAGATTCTCATAGAGAAGATATATGGGTCAAAAGAGGAGAGATGCTACAAAAGAGAGGAGATCATGAAGAAGCTGTAAAAGATTTCAGCAACGCTCTTGAGATCGATAAGGGATATCGGCGTGCTATAGATGGTAAAAACAAGAGCATGAAAAAATTAGGTGAAGACTAAAACAATCAAACCATCGGCCACTGCCATTTTGCCAATTCGATCACTATTATAGTGATGAATACAGCGATTATGATGCCTCGATGATCGAGTTTAGGACTCTTCTCTTCTTCCTCATCGAAGTAACGCATGAGACCTGCAGCGGATTGGAATCCTCCACCACCTTGTTTCTTAGCCATATTATCAGTTAAATCATGATATGTATCTGTATTTAACTGTTTCGTTTCAGAAGCTCGGTTGAACCTATGACAATTTGACGATGAACTTACATCTATTTTCCCCTAAACCGTGACATCCCACTTCTTCTACCTTTACTTTTCTATCGAGTTTTGCCTCCATCATACCTTCTATCAATCCTTCATCTAGAGAACATAAAGTGTGACCTACTTCAGGCATGCCTGCACAGTCGAAGCAATCTTCTACTACGATCTGATCATCGCCCTCCACTGTGATAGTTCCGAGCCTGTTATCTTTCCAAAAATAACTGATCTCCTCTAAAAGATCCCCTTTTCTATCTCCTGAAAAATTCTTTCCGAGACTCCTTCCCGCATCTCTACCTATCTCTTTAAGGGCGGGATGAACATCAAGTCCAAAAGAGTCTAGGCCGTGTCTTACCAAGTGGAATAAGCCTTTTAGGAGTTCGTATTCATCCATCTTCGTTTTTTCTAGATTTTTGAGTAATTTTTTGTAATGTTCATCGGTGGGTATATCTGGTCTAGCCAAGAATCGAGAGGTCAGGTGGAATATTTTTTTCCTGTCGTCTTTAGGATATACTTTTTCATCTATGATACCAAGATCTTTAAGATCGGAAAGATGAACAGAGATAGTCGATTTCGCCTTTCCTAGCTCTTCCCTTATCTCAGAGCTAGTTTTATCTCCTTCTTTCAAGAGTTCTACGATCTTGTTTTTTGTTTTGCTTTCGATTATGACAGCACCTTTATCCGTTGAGTATATCTTCGATCTTTTACTCATCATCGACACGTCAATGGTTTAGAAAAAGAAGGCTGATTTAATCCTTTCCCCTACATACGAACGTTCGTATAACGGCGAAATATTTTTAAAGCACCTTGACATTCTTTTTTGCGGTGAAAAACACATGGAAAAGCATAGCGCTCACGGATCAGTCGAGAAGATGTATGAAAAAGTCAAAAAAGATGGGATGAGCAATGTCCATGACAGGTACGATGCCATGGAAAAAGTAAGATGTGATTTTTGTTCAAAGGGAACACGTTGTAACATATGTTCTCAAGGTCCCTGCAGGATAGTAGATGGTGTTACGGAAAGAGGCGTCTGCGGCATAGATAAGGACGGCATGGTCATGAGGAACTTATTGAGGATCAATAGTATGGGAACTTCCGCTTACACTTATCACGCTAATACCACCGCTAAAACTTTGAAAGCTACTGCTGAAGGTAAAACCATATTCGATATAGAGGATGAAAAAAAGTTGAAACGGGTCGCAAAAAAGATTGGCCTAGATTCTTCTAAGGATAAGTACGAATTGGCAAAGGATCTAGCCGAGTTCATGGTGGAGGAGATAAATAGAGACAGTGAAGAGACTTCCCAAGTGTTGAAAAAGTTTGCTCCCGAGTCTAGACAGGAGGTTTGGGATGAACTAGGTATAACTCCTGGTGGTCCCTTGCACGAGCTGATGGATGTAAAAACTAGCGTCATGACCAATGTTGACAGCGACTATCAAAGTATGGCTCTAAAGACCCTCAGGATGGGATTAGCCACGTCTTACGGCTCGTTGACACTCCTTGAAGAGGTACAGGATATCCTGTTAGGCACTGCGAAACCACATGAAGCAGAGGTAGACATGGGCATCTTGGATCCCGAATACGTTAATATCCTTCCCAATGGACACGAACCTTTCATGGGAGCTGCTCTGATAAAAGTGGCAAGACGAGAGGAAGTGCAGGAAAAAGCTAGGGCCGCTGGAGCCAAAGGAATACATATAGTGGGTTCCATAGAAACTGGTCAAGAATTGATGCAGCGTTTTAAGACCGATGATGTTTTTGTAGGGATGACCGGTAACTGGCTGAACGAAGAATACGTTCTAGCTACAGGAGCGGTAGATGCTTTCGTTGCCGACATGAACTGTACCGTACCGACCGCTGGTGAATACGCTGAAAAATACAACTCTAAAATAATACCTGTGACGAAACTAGTTAATATCCCTGGTGTAGATCATGATATAAATTACAAACCAGAAAAAGCCGAGGAACAGGCTTTGGAAATAATCCAAAGAGCCATAGAGAACTTCAAAGAAAGAAAAGGTGAAGGTACCTATGTTCCTGAAAATAAGCAGGAGATAATAACGGGATTCTCACCGGAAGCTGTGCTTGAGGCTTTAGGAGGTTCTTTGGATCCTCTCTTAGAACACATCCAGAACGGTAATATAAAAGGTATAGTTGCTCTTGTGAGTTGTACTACTCTTAAAAACGGACCTCAAGATGAGAAGACCATAAAGGTCGCTGAAGAACTCATAAAACGAGACATTTTGGTTTTGAGTGCAGGCTGTGGGAACGCGGCCCTTCAAGTCGGTGGTTTGACTACCCTTGACGCTATCGAAAAGGCCGGTGATGGTCTAACTAACGTGTGCGGAGCTCTACAGATACCGCCTGTTTTGAGTTTTGGGACATGCACAGATACAGGAAGGATCATCAATCTTGTGTCTGCGGTAGCCGATGCTCTTGGTGTAGACCCTTCGGAATTACCCGTAGCAGTGACCGCACCGGAATACATGGAACAGAAAGCCACTATAGCGGCAGTGGCAGCGATAGGATACGGTCTGTACACACACGTATCTCCAACACCACCCGTAGCGGGAAGTGAGAACGTAGTCAAATTATTGACCGAGGATGTCGAAGGACTGACCGGCGGAAAACTTGCCGTAGGAGAAGAACCAGAAGATGTTGTTGATGGTATCGAAAAACACATAGACGAAAAGAGAAAGGGGTTGGGTATCTGACCCCTAAATCCTTCTTTTAATATAGGAGGACCAAGAATGGAAGAAGATCAACTGGAAGAGATTACGAGCGAGGTCTTCAAATTCAAAGACCTAGTAGACTATCAAAAAGGTACTATAGTTAGTCGAACACTTTTAGATAGAGGATACACGACTTTGACGGTCTTCGCTTTCGACGAAGGTCAAAATTTGAGCGAGCACACTGCACCCCACGATGCGATCCTTCAGGTTATAGACGGTAGAGTTAGAGTGACCATCCAAGGCGAAGTGTACGAGTTGGAGGAAGGCGAATCTATCGTCATGCCCGCTGATATACCTCATGCCGTTGAGGCAGTGTCTAAATTCAAGATGTTTCTAACCATGGTCAAATAGGGATAGGTAATGATCATATGAAAAATATACAGGTCTTCGATACAACTCTCAGAGATGGGGAACAAACCCCACAGATCGCGTTCTCTCCAGATGAAAAGCTGGAGATCGCTCTAAAGCTCGATGCTCTTGGCGTAGACACCATAGAAGCGGGGTCCGCAACTATCTCCCCTGGAGAAAGAACGGCCATATGCCAGATAATAAAAGAAGACCTGGACGCGGAAGTCTTCAGCTTCTGTAGAGGTTTAAAAAGTGATATAGACCATGCCATAGAATGTGAGGTAGACGGTATCCACCTGGTACTGCCGGTATCTGACCTACATATAGAAAAAAAGTTGAACAAGACAAGAGATGATATCAAAGACATGACCAGTAGATTGACCCGGTATGCAGTGGATCATGGGCTGGTCGTGGAGATATCCGGTGAAGATTCTACCAGGGCAGATGTAGATTTTATCCGAGAAATGTTTTCTCTAGCCATGGAAGAAGGTGCTGAGAGAGCCTGTATATGTGATACGACAGGGATAAGTTCCCCAGAAAAAGTGTATGCTCTAGTATCTAAGATAGGTGAAGATATCGATGCCCCTTTATCAGTACACTGTCATGATGATTTCGGTCTAGCTACAGCCAACACTTTAGCGGCGGTGAAAGCCGGAGCGGAAGAAACACATCTGACCGTGAACGGTATTGGTGAAAGAGGGGGAAATGCGGCCTTAGAGGAAGTGGTAGTTGCGCTTTCTGAGCTGTATGGATTCACCACGAATATCCGGCTCAAGAAGATCTACGAGACCTCAAAGCTCGTGGAAAAATATTCTGGATCTGTTATACCTCCTTCTAAAGCTATGGTCGGTGAAAACGCTTTCTCTCACGAAGCAGGTATACATGTTGATGGGATATTGAAAGATGCTTCAACCTATGAACCGATAGATCCTGAAAGGATCGGACGACGGAGAAAATTTGTGATGGGAAAACATTCTGGTAAACACTCTATAGTGAATAAGTTGGAGGAGGAAGATATCAAAGCGGATGATAAAGAGATAGATGAAATATTCCAGCGTATCAAAGATATAGGCGATTCTGGAAGATCTATGAATGAAGATGACTGGAAGTCCATCGTTGAAGAAGTCCTCGGAGAGAGATGATATATAGTCAATGACCTAACTTTTTTTTACTTTTTCATGGTCATTGACTCATTTCGGGAATCAAATTCCCGATGTCATAGGAAAGCGCAGGCGCTTTCCTATAAGAAGCAGTGGATCTCGTAACTTAGTTCAAAAAGTTACGAGTTCCACTATATTTTAAAACTTTTCAAGAGTACACCCACTCTCTCAACTGTTCTTTCTCGTTGAATATCTTTCTCTTCGCTAGATGTGTAGCCATGATCGTAGAGATGGTTCCACCGCCGACGATCATCAAATAGACGATTATCTGATACTGAGCCGCAAGGATGGGATCGGTCCCGCCCATCAATAAGCCGGCCATGGCTCCTGGGATGAAGATGATACCTAGGGTTTTTAGATTGTCCAGAGTGGGTATCAAGGAAGCCCTTATCGAAGTATCAGCATGGTTTTTCACGGCCATCTTTGAATCCGCTCCAAGAGAGAGCGCGGTCTCTATCTCACCTTTGTTCTGTTTCACTTCACTTATAAGGCGCTCCATACAGATAGAACATATCCGCATGGAATTACCGAAGGTCATACCTGCAAGCGGTATGATGAATTGGGGGTAAAGCGGCATAGCTCTAGTTATCGCCAAAACTATCAACACCAGTGCTCCACCAGTAAGTATAGATGGGGTGGTTATACTGTAGGCATCTGGCATATCTGTAGCTCTCTTCGCAGAAGTATAACCTCCTATGATCACCATCATCCCTAGGAGAGCCCATATCAGAATATACCAAGCATCGTAGGTGAACAGAAAATTCAAAACAAGAGCTATAGCGAACAATTGTATCCCGCCTTTTGCTATAGCCGTGACCATCTCTTTACTGATGCCGAGTTTTTTGATAGCTGTGAGTATCACCACTAAAACTAGCAAACTTAGTACAGAGAGCAGGATCAAAAATCCTTCATAGATACCATACGGTATACCGGTCAAAATGCTTCACCTCCATGGAAATCAACACTATCGTATATCCTAAAGATACGCCCGTCTCTCAGATTTGCTATCTTTGTAGAAATCCTTTTCGCCTGTTCAACATCGTGGGTCACCCAAAGGACCGTTAGGTCTCTTTTTTTAGAGAAATTTAATATGCTCTTTTCCACTTTCTCTTTTCTCTTGGGATCAACACCAGAAGTTGGCTCGTCCAGAAGCAATACCTCGGGCTTCAGGGCTAGTGCACGTGCTAAAGCAACTCTTCTTTTCTCCCCACCAGAAAGCTTTTCGGCCTCTCTATCTTTGAAATCGGAAGGCAGACCAGCGTCTTCGATACAGGTCAATATGTGTTTTTTATCTACGTATCCATCTATCGATGGGCCGTAAGAGACGTTATCAAAAACGGTCCCAGAGAACATGACACTCTCCTGCGGCACAAGGACGACCTCTTTTCTCAATTCGCTCGGAGGATAATCTTTGATATCCTTCCCTTTATACGATATATTTCCGGAGTCTGCTTCGATTATCCTGTTCAAGCAGCGCAAGAGCGTACTTTTTCCGCTGCCCGAGGGGCCCAGCAGGCCCATGATCTCACCGAGTCGAACATCCAGATCGACGGATTTCAAAACGGGAGTTCCTTCAAGCGACTTTTTCAAACCACTGATCTCCAGTATGTTCTTCAAGGCATCACCTCCTGGTGAAGTTCCGAGATGAATTCTCGAAGTCTATCGAGAGTTTCTTTTCCTTCAGGTGTAGATCTATAGAATTTGATCACTCTCCCATCTGTTTCTTTTTTTTCAGACTTCAATAGGCCTTTCTCTTCCATCTCGTGAAATATGGGGTAGATGGTACCTGGACTTATAGAATAGCCGTGGCTCTCCAATTCTTCTATCATCTCCGCTCCGTAAGTTCCTTCTTCGTCGGCATGATAAAGTATGTGGACGCGCATGAACCCCAACAGTACTTTACGTTCATACATGATATCGTCTTTCGATATCGAAAAGCGATATTAATATATTATGTATCTTTTTGAGTCGATACTCCGCTCTTTTCAAAGATCGAATTCCTCTTTTATCTTATCCAGTAACTGAGTAAGTTGTTCTTTTCCATATATGTCCTCGTACACGTTCAAAAATCCCAACACCATATTTTCAGAGCTTTTTCCTATATCCTTTATCCTCTTTTCCCTTTCCTCTAGTTCTCGTTCGCCCTCCTCGGTCAACTGGTAGTACTTTCTATCCTCGGGTTCATGATCAGCTCTTTCGATGATCCCCTTTTTTTCCATCCTGTTCAAAGCCCCGTATATGGTACCGTAGCTGGGATCCCAATGACCGTTGGACTTATCTTTCATCGTATCGATGAGTTCATACCCGTACGTGTAGTCCTTCTCTTCCATGGTTTTCAAGATCAGATAACCGATCATCTCGCTAGGTATCCGTTTTTGCATCTTTAGCACTTGTCATAACAATCGATGAGATATATTTGATTTTTGTGTAGCAACATTTAAATATATCGTTACGTAGTATTACTCAATATAATATTACGCAACGTAAGGTGTAAAAAATGGATGTTACAACGATAGGGCTGATCGTATTGGCCGTATCTCTTTTGATATGGTCTACCTGGAAGAGTAAAATCAAAACAAAAAAAAGTTTGAAAGTGGCCAAAGATATGTTCAAAGGCATCGTTGTAGAGGTGATCTCTATATTGGCCTTGATCGGGCTTTTCCTGACTCTAGTCCCTCCAGAAACTATAAGGGTGTTTCTAGGTGATACCTCGGTAACAGTTGCCACACTCATCTCGGCTTCTTTTGGAACGGTAACCCTGATCCCTGCGTTCGTGGCGTTCCCTTTGGCGGCTTCTCTAGTGGATGCCGGAGCGCATCTTGTATCAATGGCGGCGTTCATAACCACCTTGACGATGGTCGGTTTTATAACCGCCCCTATAGAGATCGAATATTTCGGGAAAAAGTTCACGTTCGTGAGAAACGTTCTGAGCTTTGTTGCTGCGATACTGATATCTTTGGGTATGGGGTTGATATTGTGAATGTGGATAAAGTGAGTGGTTTTATGAAGGAAAACAAGATGGCGACCTTCACTATCTTCGCCTATCTGGTTGTGTTGATCTATTCTCCTTCACTCTTTTTCGACAGTCTTAAGATGACCTCTATGTACTTCATGGAGATGCTGGAGATCTTACCGGCTGTTTTCATCGTCATGGGTTTAGTAGAGGTTTGGGTCTCTAGAGATACTATCATAGGTATATTTGGAAAAGGAGCCGGTTTGAAAGGTAGATTAGCTTCGGTACTGGTAGGTTCTTTTTCTGCAGGCCCTATCTATGCTGCTTTTCCCGTTTGCTACACCCTATTGAAAAAAGGCTCATCAGTATCCAACATCGTGATAATATTGAGTGCTTGGGCGGTGGTGAAGACCCCCATGCTGATAGTTGAAGCTCAATTCATGGGTCTCTCTTTCATGTTCACAAGATATATCTTTACCGTTCCAGCGATAATCTTGATTGGGATGATTACAGGCAAAGTGATCAGTAAAGAGTACATCGTAAAAAATTCGAGGAAGGAAGGACTGTTGGTCGAAAAGATAGACCAAGAACTCCCAGGGCACAACTGTGGAGCCTGCGGATACGATTCATGTCATGATGCCGCGGAAGAGATAGCCGAGGGAGAAGAGAGTCCAGATGTGTGTGTTCATCTTGAAAAAGAAGAAGAAAAGAAGATGGAGAGGCTGATGGGAAAGGAGGTTCTAGAAGCATAAATATAGAGATCTTTTAATACATCATACTTTTTTAGTTAGTGAATTCATTTTTAACCATCAAATAGATCACGATACCGTGATCGCATCGACGGGACAGCCGTCTTCAGCCTCTTCGACGCAGCCTATGTCCTCTACCTCGCCTTCGTCTTCATTTTTAGTCCTATACTCTTTTACAACCGTAGACTTCGCTTGTGCGCTCAAAACGAAGACTTCCGGACAGGTCGACTCGCACGCTCCGCATCCTATACACGTTTCTTGGTCTATCTTTATTTTCTTCATGTTGTCGCCTCTATACACTCCAATCTTTATAGGAATCTTCCCTGATATCTGTTATGAGACCCAAAGCGGCTTTTGCTCCTTCTCCCACCGCCGCGCTTATCTGCCTAGCGCCTCCTACACAGTCGCCGGCGGCATAAACTCCGGGTACTCCTGTAGACATGTTTTCATCGACTTTCAATACGCCGTCCTCTGTGGTTATACCCAAACTTCTAGCGAAGTCCAGACTACCGCTGCTACCTTCGGCGATCATCAGACCGTCCATCTCTTGAAGTTCTCCTTCGATCTTCAAACCGGTCAAACTTTCATCACCGACCACTTCTTCGATCTCTCCTTTTTCTATAGGGATCTTCAGTTTCTGTAACTTGGTGTGCAAGCTATCGGGCATATGTAAATCATTGCCGTTGGTGTAGATCTTGATGTCTTTTGTGAATTCATACAGTTCTAACGCTTCTTTGGCAACGAGGTCCTCAGATCCAAGTAATCCAACCCTTTTATCCTTGTAAAGAGGGGCATCGCAAACTACACAGTAGCTAACACCTTTTCCCTCGTACTCTTTTATCCCCTCGATGGGGGGTTTTTCATGCTGGATACCAGGTGATATTATAAGCCCTTTTGTCTTGAACTCTCTTTCTGCGGTTTCAACCACATAGCCTTCTCCTCGGGGGTCGATCTTCGTCAGAAGAGCTTTTTCTTCTAAAACTTCTGTACCGAATCTTTCAGCTTGTTTTCTCCCTCTGTCCAATAACTCTTTACCGGAAACTCCATCTGGAAAACCAAAATAGTTATCGATCCTCTCCGCTTTTTCAAGAAGCTTGTTCGGCTCGTCCAGGATCACTGTTTTCAATTCAGCTCTTGAAGTGTAGATGGCTGCTGAAAGGCCAGCAGGCCCTCCTCCGATCACCACCACATCATGATCATTTCCGCTCATGGTCTGTACCTTTAATGATGTATTCCTCTTTAGTATTTTTCTTTTTTTGAAAGTACCGGCTTACTCACATCTCTTATATATTCCAAAAGAGAAGGATCACTGTTTTTCCTATCTATATCATCCATCTTTTCCTTCATATCTTCGAACACTTCACGCTCGAATTTATCCACCATGATAGGATAAAATATATCTCCTTCATGGAATGTATGGAACCGGAGTTCCCCTATCAGTTCGTCGATTATTTCACTTAACTCTTTCCAATCTTCTTCGTTCCAGTCTTCTTTTTTCTCTTGACTCTTTTCAAGCAGTCGTTGATGGATCTTCAAGATATCTTTGTGTTCCTCTTCTAACAAAAGTCCATCCGCCATACCCTCCCTTTCGTACCACAAGGGAAATATCAATTTCTCTTCTTTAAGGATATGGTCGTTCAGATGCTTCAAAGCTAACGCAATGAGATCTATCTTTATCAGATCATCGGGAACACGATCTTCTTTGATCGATAAGTTGATACCTTCTAGACGGTTCAACAGCGTTTCTATTTTCAGATGATCTCTCATCAGTCTTTCTATAGGATGACCTTCCTCTAGGTCTTTTACCAGAGTAGTAAAATCGTCTTTGTAAAGTTCTTTGAACAAGTTACTGATCCTCGGCGAATCCCCTTTATCTAATTCAGTCCCTTCCAAGTAGAGTTCTAACGTGGCGGCGTAAAAGTCGAAAGGTTCTGCATCTTTTAACTCATCTAGAGCTTCTTGTTCAGTCATGAGTTCCTTATCGAATTCCTTGAGAACCCATACCATCTTTTCGATCTTCATGAAGAACACCTCTCCTGGTCATGAGGAGTAAAACAGCACCCTATCTTATCCGTTTCCCTTTTTACCGCGTTCAGATACACCGGTCCTTTCAAAACCTTTTTCTCCGAAAACTTACCTTCCGCGAGCCTTTTCAAGCTTTTATACAGATCTCCTTCGCTCATTTCAACCACTTTAATCACCATAATGTCCGTAAAGTATATAAAGGTTACCCTCTGTTATATATGGCATGAAACGACCGATGAGTTCGACTAAAAAAATCACCAAAACGGAGATCATGGAGATGTTATTAGAAGAAGACAAGACCGCACTAGAGCTTGCAGATATCCTGGAGATAAACGAAAGCGCCGTGAGAAGACATCTGAAAGATCTGGAATCTGAGGATTTGGTGAGCAGTTATTTTGAGAAAGCTTCCAAGGGCCGTCCAAAAAAATATTTTGAACTATCTGAAGAGGGAAAGAAGATGTTTCCCAAGCAGCTAGAACTTTTATTGGACCTGTTGATCAAAAAGATGAGAGAAGATCGTGGTGAAGACTTCATGTCTAAGATATCGGACGAGATGGTGGAAGAGCTCAAAGAACACTTTCCCAAGGTAAAAGCAGAAAAAAAGCTTGATGAAAAGATAGATAGGATCGTGGAGAGTTTTGACGATCTAGGGTTTTATTGTTCTTATTCTAAGGAAAACGGTAGTTACACCATAAAATACAAAAATTGTGCTTTCGGGAATCTTCCCAAGGAGCAGGCATCTTGGCTGTGCGAGATACATCAAAGATTATTGCATGAGCTTATCGGTGACCTGAAAATCGAGAAAAAAAAGTCCATGTTGAAAGGGGATAAGATCTGTATACAGAAGATAGGTGATAAAAAATGAAAAGAAAGATCATCAAGATAGATCATGAAAAGTGTAATGGATGTGGAGAATGTGTGAAAGGCTGTCCCGAAGG
>PUNG01000116.1 GCA_003551675.1 Thermoplasmata archaeon | reverse complement strand
TATAGTGGAAGACGCAACTTTGAGGAATAATGTCCTCGTCTCTATTTTCGGAAAATGTTTCAAATTTTCCGAATATCGATGGAAAATCTTATTTTCCAGTAGATCTCGGTCAAAGACACTCGTGATCATTTGTAATTGCGTTGTGTGAGTAAATCTCTGATTTACGAGTAAATGGAACTTTGTTCCGTTGCGTCATCCACATCCGCAGAATTCTGTTCGAGGATGCAAGGGCGTTAGTCCTGCACAACTAGACAAGGACACTAAAAAACCAAAGAAAAGTAGTGTCCTTGACTATAAATAGTCTCTTCGAGAAAAAATAAATACCATCCCAACATATCCCATATAAAGGAGATCCTAGATGGACATATGCATCGAGCCCTACGAGCCTGAAAAGTACCACGAAAAAAAGAAAATCATAGCGGAACTCATCTTTCGGGCCGACGAATATATCAATCCTATGATATACGGCAAAGGTGAAAAGGGGATAGGGGTGATACAGAAGATGATGAAAGGTGATGAGAACTATTTTAGCCCTGAAAATATAAAAATTGTGCGGGATGAAAACGAGCTCGTTGGTGTGCTAGTATCCTTTGATGTCGAAAAAAGAGATCACTTAGATAAGAGTTCAGGAAAAGCTCTAGCAAAGGTCATAGGATATGGTTATTTCTTGAAAAAAGTGCCGCAGTTCCTCAAGATGAGAAAACTCACCACGGTCGGCCTGGATTCCAAAGGTTATTACATACTGTATCTTTCCATGGCACCCTCTCACAGAGGCAAAGGTATAGGTACACGCACGGTAGAGCTGTTATCCGAGAAACATGATAGGCTGTATGTGCACGTGAACATCGACAAAAAAAGAGCACACGATTTTTACAAAAAGGCAGGCTTTCAAACCGTCTCAAAAGAGACCGTAGATATGAAGGGTGAAAGGATAGGCCTGTATCTGATGGAATTGAACAACGAAGCGGGGACGGGCTAGTTTGACTCAAGGATCATCCTAGAGCGGCGAGTAGAACGGAAACTACGCCTGTCAAAAATATACCGTCGAAGGTCCCGGCACCTCCTATACTCATAGTTCGTGATCTTAATTCGGACAAGTTGGCGAGGTTTATCAGGTCTGCACCTATCAAAACTCCCGAAACACCCGAAACGAAGGCGATCACCGTATTCGGTTCACCAGGAAGCACTAACGCGATGACAGCCGCTACTACGGGAGGTATGAAGAGAGGTAGTGAGATCCCAACACCGGGAAGTATCTTAGAAAATCTATAAGAAACGGAGGTCACGATGAAGCCCCCTATCAAAAACTGCATCCAAAGTTCAGGATGAGTGTAGATAAGATATGCGCAGATGAAAACAGGTATCACCGCCCCTCCAAAGTTCACCGCGATGGTCGTTTTTGTGATCCAATATTCGTTTCTTGCTCCTGAATAAAAAAAACTCATCATGGACATAGGACGAGAAACCTTCACTGGATCCTTCATCTTTTTTGTGTAGACCGGTATATTCACCGCACTACCCAAAAGTACCAGTAAAAGGATACCGAAGGCGGCGAGATAAGAAAATCCCAAAGCTCTGAAAGCCGTTCCTACTATCATCACCACTATAAACATGATCAGAAGTACGATTAAAAGAAAGATAAAGAACAACAAAGCTATGGGAAGAGCGAATATCCTCAAGCTTCTCATGGGTCATCTCTAATCCGTTACGTGTAAATATACCTTATCCGTGGTTATATGTTAGTAAATATAAATTTACAGTTCTATTTTTCATCGCTTCCTTCCTCATAACCTCTCTGGAAGGCTTTGATATTTTTTTCTTCCGTACCTTTGGGGACCGATGAAGCGATGGTGTCTTCCATGCATCCTTTATCGACCAATCCCGTTTTGGCGGTGAAGTAACCTAACATGACTATGTTGGCGACCATCTTCAATCCAAATTCTTCTTCGGCTATCTTAGTAGCGGGTAAACCCATGGTATCGGGCCTTGAAGTTTCTACCAGTCCCGTATCGATGATCAAGGTGCCTTCTTCTTTCAGTCCTGACTTGTAAGTATCTAAAGCTGATTGAGACATGGATATCAAAAGATCAGGTCTTCTTACCTGAGGATAGTGAACACGTTTATCGCTTATGATCATATCCGTGCTGCAGGCACCTCCTCTTGCTTCTGGACCGTAGCTTTTAGTCAGTGTAACGTCTTTTCCGTCTTTTACTGCCGCTTCTCCGAATATATGTCCCATCAAGATAACTCCCTGTCCGCCGAACCCAGAAAAACGTATCTCCATCCTCATCATTTTACCCCCAATTCGTTCCTAGCCTGATCAAATATCTCACCACGTTCATCTTGATAAGTAGGGGCCTCTTTATCCACGAATTTACCCACTATGATCTCACATTCTGGATCATCGGGATCTAAGGCTACTTTTGTCGGATCGGCACCGTCCTTGATCTTGCTGTTCTCTTTATAGTATTTCATGGTCTCCATTCCTGTCTTCAATCCCACTTTTCGACCGTATCCCGTTGGGCAGGGAGACAACACCTCTATGAAACAAAATCCTTTTTTATTCAAGGCTTCTTCCATGGACTCTATCATCTTTTCTACGTGGTAGGCGGTCCATCGAGCTACGTAGACAGCCCCCGAACCCGCTGCAACCCCGGGAAGGTTGAAAGGCTGTTCAAAGCCACCCCAGGGCGTAGTAGATGTTTGAGCTTTCTTAGGAGTCGTGGGAGCCGCTTGACCCCCGGTCATACCATAATTGAAATTGTTCACGCAGATCACGTTGAAGTCCACGTTACGCCTAGCCGCATGGATAAAATGATTACCTCCTATGGCGAATAGGTCGCCGTCACCGCTGAATACCGTTGTCACCAATTCTCTGTTTCCTATCTTAAGACCGGTTGCGAACGGGATCGCTCGTCCGTGGGTCACATGAAATGAGTCTACATCAAGATATCCCGCGGTACGACCTGTACACCCTATACCGGAAACCACGGCGGTTTCCTTCGGAGATATGTCTGAGTTCTTTAGTGCTCTAAGATAAGAGTTCAATATCACTCCCAATCCACATCCCGGGCACCAGATATGAGGTATCCTATCCTTTCTCAAGTAACAGTCCAAAGGATGTAATCCGTAGGCGGATTCTTTTTTCGATCTTTGTTCCATATAATCAGGTGAGAACCAATCCCTACTTTTTCTTATGCTCATGTATATCACTCCTTAAAATCAGGTATTTTTCCCTCTTCTATCGCTTCCATCCTGTCCACTATCTCTTCAGGCGTATGGATATTGCCTCCCATCCTCGGGGCTAGATAAGTATTAGCGGCACCCCCTGTGCATCTTTCAACTTCGAAAACTATCTGTCCAAAATTTATCTCTGCGACAAGGAAGTTATCGGTACCGTTTTTAGCCAGATCATATATCCTATCTTCAGGAAAGGGCCAGATGGTTATCGGACGTAAGAGTCCCGCTTTTATACCTTTGTCTCTTGCGATTTCAACGGCTTCTCTAGCCGCTCTGTAAACACTTCCATAGGCCACCACGATTATATCAGCGTCTTGGACCATGTATTCTTCGTATTCGAGTATGTCGTCCGCGTTCTTTCTTATCTTGTCTATCAACCTTGTGACAAGTTTATTCTGTGTTTCTTCATCGATGGAAGGATGTCCCTTTTCATCATGGGTCAGACCCGTGACGTGAACTGAATATCCTTCGCCTGCGTTCGCCATGGGTGGAACAAGGTCCTCGTCGGGACAGAAAGGAAGGGATCTCTCCGGCGGCTCTTCAGGTTTTTTTCTTTCTACTATCTCGATATCTTCTTTCTTAGGTATATCCACTTTTTCGGTCATGTGCGAGACCATCTCGTCGGAAAGCACGACCACTGGTAGTCTGTATTTTTCAGAGGTGTTGAATGCTTTTATCGTGAGATCGAACATCTCTTGGGGTGATGAAGGTACGTAAACCACCACACCTACGTCTCCATGAGTACCCCATCTGGTCTGGTTCACATCTCCCTGGGCAACTTTAGTTGGTAAACCGGTGGAGGGCCCACCTCTCATAACGTTCACGATAACACAAGGGGTCTCAGTCATAAGTCCAAGACCGTAGTTCTCCATCATGAGACTAAAACCAGGCCCGGACGTTGCGGTCATGGCCTTCCTCCCTGCCCATGAAGCTCCCAAAATAGCCGTGATGCTGGCTAGTTCGTCTTCCATCTGAAGATAGCTTCCATGGAATTCAGGAAAACGTTTAGCCATCCTCTCCAGGATCTCCGAGGCGGGTGTTATAGGGTAGCCTGCAAAAAAAGTACACCCTGCGGCTATAGCACCTTCTGCACAAGCTGTATTCCCTTCCATAAAATATGTACCGGGTTTCATCATATCTACTCACCTTCTTTCTTTTTCTTAAGATATATGGAAAATTCAGGACATATCTTCTCACACTTACCACATAATATGCATCCCTGGTTCATTTTGGGGGGTTTGTAGCCCTTCTCCGTGGTCTTTTCAGAAAACTCTAATGCATTGACCGGGCAGAATTCGATACAGAACCCACAACCTTTACACCTCTCGGTTATCACGCATATATTCCCTTCTTTGCCCTTATTTTCTACAAGATAACATTTTTCATCCGACATGCTTTTTTCCCTGTTCTTCTCCTCACCCTCATCATCTCCTCTACCCGTTTTTTCATCCATGATGCGACCTCGTTCGTGTGTTCAAAGTGATGATGTATAAATAAGTTATCCTCCTTTACAAGAAGTTGTAAGTAGATTAAAAGAAAATAGAGGAAGGATCTACTTTTATTGATTTTCTCTCCATAGTATGGCAAAAATCAGTCAAGTAAATTGAGAGATGTAAAAGAAAACCAATTATTACAGTGTCTGAACAAAAGTCTTCAATCTGTTATCTAGCCTCAGAAATGTATACAACTCATATATTTTAACAAGTTTTATACCAATAAACCGACTTACTCTGATGCAAAAAGAGATCAAAAGTACAATTCTTGTTTCAACCCGTTAATTTTAAATCCACCTCCATCTCATGACCGTGACAATATATGGTGGCTCCAGACCTTCCTGACTTCTCTAAGATGTCGAAGGTGGTTTAGATGAGCTCAGGTAAAAAAAAGAGGATCGAAGGA
Organism: Thermoplasmata archaeon; assembly: GCA_003551675.1. GTDB lineage: Archaea > Thermoplasmatota > Thermoplasmata > Halarchaeoplasmatales > Halarchaeoplasmataceae > Natronoplasma > Natronoplasma halalkaliphilum. Next base: position 8,956 of record PUNG01000116.1, on the reverse strand, counting down.
GATGCGTTGAAGATATTCCCTTCACTGGTGAGTGACAACCCTTGGAAGATAATAACCCTTATCTTGGTGTTCACAATTATAATGGGGCATTTCGCCTTTCAGGCGGAGATGGAGACAGATGAGGAGACTTTTGAGCCCGATACCGGTACCGCAAAAACCATGGATCAGATAGAGGAAGAATTTGGTACTACAGGGGAGATAGTCCAGATAGTTTTCATAGGCGAGTTAGGCGATTCTCTAAACCAAGATGTTCTGGTAGATATGCACGAGACGAAGGAGGCGATCCTAGAAGAAGAAAAGATAAAGGAAACGCTGTTGGAGAGTGACGATTTCCCTGACGGTATGATAACGCTTGCGGATATGATCATCCAAGCCAATCAGACTAGAGAATTGACAAGATCGCTTGAGATAATAGACGAAGACCTTGAAGAATTCCGGGCCTCTCTAAAAAATCAGACCGAGATGTACCGTAAGTTGAATTCTTCTTTGAAAAATAACAGGATGTTGGCGTTATCAACTGAACCAGATATAAGGAATGAATCTGCCGAAGCTTTCAAGTCGATGTCCAATGTAATCTCAAATCCAGAAAGTTGGGAGGTCTTTTCTGAATACATCGATATATTCGAGAGGCTCATAGATCTTATAGAAGATGAAGAGGACACATCAAACATCGAGGATGAAGATCTCTGGGAGAAGATAGACGATGACGATGAAAACGAAACCATCCCAGAGGAGGGAGAGTACTTTTTAGATTTGTTCCGTTCTTCTCTTTCCATAGTGATCAATCCTGAGGCGACTCCTTCAGAAAGAGAAGCCACACTCGCGATGCTCATCGATTTTCTTGAGGTAGGAGAACATATAGCTCATGTAAGACCCGATTTCGAGTTTTTGGAAGATATCCCATCGATAGATCTCTCACATGAAGAGAAAGCTGAAAAACTTGAAAATATGACGGACGACGATATAAAAAGGACACTCAAAAACCTCCACGAATATGATCCTGAGCCTCTTAAAGAGAGTATAGAACGTTCTTCCACGATATTAGAGGAGTCTGACGAACTAGGCGAAAAAGCATCCACTAATTTGACTAGAACGTACGATTTGCTGAAAGATATAGATGAGATTTATCGGGAGAAAAAAGAGATAGATCACGAAGAGATGCACTCTTTTGTCAAAAACTACAGTTCTACCCTAGGATATCTTTTCAGATTGAACAGAACGGAATACCAGGAGTACCTGACCAAAGGACCTATCGCGGAGGAACTTAAAGAGGCCTTTCGAGAAGAAGGGCACTATTTAGAAGATGCAAGAGTTTCTAAAGATGGTGAGGAGTGGTGGATCACTATAGATGGTGAAAAGGAATACAGGATCGAAAAAACTGATGAAGAACTCAAGATCAGTCAAGGTGGATATGTGGAACTCCTTAGAGGAACTAGAACCGTTATCCGAGAGATGATAAGCTTGATAGAATCGGCAGAATATCTACCAGAGACCATCAACGATATGGCCCGGGTGACGGTCAGTTTCAGCAGTAAAGAGTTCACCGGTGAAGATCTTACTATAAGAAGGATCAGAGCTAGTAGTGGGATGGGACTTATACAAATGAATACCAGTATAGACAGCGATACTCGCTTAGAAGCTCAGGAAGAAGTGATGGAATTGAGTGAGGAGGTGGCGGATAATTCAGAGATCAAAGTTTTTGCACCAGAGGTCATGTTGGAAGAGATAAATGAAAGCGCCTTGAGAAGTATAAGCAGGTTGCTTCCGATAGCGTTCATTTTTGTGGTCATAGTATTGATGTTGGTCTATAGATCTATCATGGAAACTATCCTGAGTCTGTCCTCACTAGGTATGGCTATCCTTTGGACCTTCGGAGCCGGGGTCATATTAGGTTATAAGTTCAACCCCTTGATAGTCGCGGTCCCCATCTTGATAACGGGACTGGTGATCGATTACGGGATACATATGGTCATGAGATATCGAGAGGAAAAAGAAAGAACAGGGAGCCCTCACACGTCAACTAAGATAGCGATCATGACTGTCGGTGGAGCTTTACTGCTCACGACCGTGACGACCTCAGTAGGTTTTCTATCCAATCTTCTAGGTGAGATCGAAGTCATAAGACAGTTCGGTATATTGGCCGCTTTAGGTATCACTTCCAGTCTGATCTTGATGATAGGTTTCTTACCCGCAGCTCTCCAGATCATCGAAGAGAAACGTTCAGATGGAAAAAAATATCCAAGGAAAGAAGAAGAGACCAGTGATAGCGGTTATCATGAAAGGATAAGATCTTTTCTTTCCTTTTCTGGAACTATCGCACACGAAAAACCTTGGGTCATGATCATTGTCACGTTGATGATCACGATGACCGCAGCCTATGGAGCAGTAAACGTAGATACCACCTTCAACATAGAGAATTTTCTTCCTGAAGGACGTCCCCAGAGCGAAAATATAGATTACGTCAATTCAAACTATAATATCAGCACTTCTAATGTATTCATGCTGGTAGATGGAGATGTAGATGAACGAAATTTTCTATATGGGATCGATCATCTAAAGTACAATTCGAGAGATAATCGATATATAATGCACGAAGAAGGGATCGATACGCCTCTTTCCGTGGCTCGTGATTATGGCACTGCTACGGTAGGCCAGGAACATTTCAACGAAACGCTCGTGAAAACTTTTGAGCGAAGCGACACGAACGATGACGGTATACCCGATGAGAACATCACATATCTCTATGATAAATTATATGAGGCGCCGGAGAGCAAAGAAGCCATCAGCAGAGTATTGAACAGAGATGATGAAGGAGTTTATCGATCAGCACTGGTGAGGTTCACTGAAAATGAAGAATTGATCGTTGAAGACCTAGACAGAGCGGCCGATATGAGAGAGAGATTGGAAGAAGATGCAGAACCTTTAGGGAACTCGGGCTACAGCATAAAGATCACTGGGAATAATCTCGTCAGGCATGAGACCACTGAAGAATTGACCCAAACTCAGATAAAATCTTTAGGTCTCACCATACTGATCGTCGCTGTTCTCCTTACGTTTATCTTTTACGGCTTTCAAAGATCCAAGGTACTAGGTATCATCACCACGTTTCCAGTGACTTTGGTTACTCTCTGGATAGTTGGAACCATGTATGTTTTGGACGTACCTCTAAATGTATTGACCGTCACCATCACGGCTCTGACAGTAGGTATGGGTGTGGATTACAGTATACATATAAGCCACAGATTCTTGGAGGAGATAGGTGAAAGAGACGATCTTCTTGAAGCCATGCAGGTGACGGTGAGAAACACAGGGTCAGCTCTATTTGGTTCCGCAGCTACTACTGTTGGTGCATTTGCGATATTATCTGCTTCAGATATAATCCCTCTTTCACAGTTTGGATATATAACTGCAATAGCGATAGCTTACAGCTTCATAGTGGCGGTCTTCTTACTTCCATCCGCTTTGATGATATGGGCAAAGTTTAGAAGTGAGCCTGACGAGAAGAGAGAAAAGGAGCAAAAAACCCTATTCGACGAACGGTTCTTAGAGAACAAAGAATGAGACTTTTTATTACACTCGACCGACCACAGTGTGAAACTAGATTACGACGAGCGAAGCGAGCATGCACAGGATTAATCTTTTCATCCTCGAACGGAGTCCTGCGGATGCCTACGACCTTAGCCGTCAGGTGCGGGAACGAAATTGACTCAGAATAGTGTGGAATATAAGAAAATTTTTTTTGAACAATATTTTCAATGAATTTAAGCCCCTTCACTCTAAACACCTTGCAATTTCCTGTTTCAACATCCAAAATTTAATATGATTCTACTGAGTTCAAAGTACGGCGAACTAAGATGAGGATCAAAAAAATTGAGTACCACCCTGTCGTAGTAAAAAATAAAGAGGCATTCAAGATCGCTACCGGTACCTCCTTTGCTACAGAAAACGTCGTAGTAGAAGTGAATAGCGAAGGGAAGAAAGGCTGGGGTGCTGGAGCTACCAACGATGTAACACAAGAGACCAACAGATCCATGTTAGACAGTTTGAACTCTTTTAGAAACGAGCTAGAGGAAAAAGAGATACAGATAGAAAAAGTATGGTCGGATTTTAGAGAAAAATACCCCAACGATCCCTCTGCACTTGCGGCATTGGACATCGCTTTGCACGATCTAAAAGGTAAAGAGGAAGAAAAAAGAGTGTTCGAACTCTTCCATGGAAAAGAAAAAGGAGTACCTACGGACATGACCATAGGGATCATGGACGAAGAGGAAACGGTGAAGCACGCTGAAGACTATATAGATAAAGGTTTCAAAGCTTTAAAGATCAAGATAGGACTTGACATGGAAAGTGATTTAGACAGGATAGGAGCCGTCAGAGAAACGGTCGGTTCTAAAGTTAAGATATGGGTGGATGCAAACCAGGGATATTCAACCGAAAAGGCGAAGAAGTTCTGCGATGCCGTGGAAGAATACGATATAGAATTCGTAGAGCAGCCCGTAGATGAGGATGATCTCAAGGGTCTGAAGGATGTGACCGAACACACCACTATCCCCATCGTTGCGGACGAAGCGATGAAGGGACCCGAGAGCGCCGAAAAGATATGTGAAGAAAGGGCGGCGGACATGGTGAATATAAAACTGATGAAGTGCGGCGGTCTCACCGGAGGTAGAAAGATAGTCGATATCATAGAAGAACACGATATCAAAGCCATGGTGGGCTGTATGTTAGAGCTAGAACCGTCTCTCTCAGCAGCCGTACACCTATTCAACTCCAGTGATAATATAAAATATGCAGATCTAGACAGTCATTTCATGATGCCCGAGAATGTCTTTGACGGTTTGTCATTCAAAGATGGTGAACTGTGGACATCTAAAGACTACGGACTCGGCGTAAACATCAGCCAAGAAAAATTAGAAAAGTACTTTTAAGATGGTAAACCATGGTCCGACCAGATTATGAAAGAGGAAGCATCGTAAACCTGATGAGTTCTTTACTGAAGGGGATGGGAGGAGAACCTCTTTACCGGCCTTTACCCGATCTAGATGAAAAAAGGCTTTTTGGATCTAAAAACGTCGTGCTTTTGATACTAGATGGCATAGGTTACCGATACGTGAAAAGAAAGGGAAAAAACACAGTACTTCACGATAATCTACATTCAAAGATCACATCTGTGTATCCCTCTTCTACGGCCTCCGCCATACCTACGTTCTACACGGGTTTAGCTCCACAGCAGCACGGGGTCACGGGATGGTATACTCTGATCAAAGAATTGGGTGTTGTCTCCACAATCTTACCGTTCCAACCACGTTTCGGCGATAAGAGTCTGAGCGAATTCGATATAGAGATAGAGTCCGTATTGTCTTCCGAATCACTAATGAACCAGATCTCACGTAAATGTTATAACGTTACAATGGATAAATTAAAAGATTCTCAATTCAATTCCTTCTACGAACGTGGTTTTGAGCATTGTAGTTACTCTTCTTTGAAAGGACTATTCCAAGTTTTGGAGCATCTACTTATGCCACAAGAGGAAAAAAAATTTATCAGAGCTTACTGGAACGGTTTTGACACCGTGGCCCACGATGAGGGCGTGAACAGCGCTTCCGCTTCCCGACTGTTTTTTGATCTCGACGATCTTCTAAAAAAGTTCGTGGAAAATGTTAAGGGCACGGATAGCACGCTTATAGTTACTTCTGATCATGGATTCATCGACAGTGAAAAAGAGAGAGCCATAAAGTTAGAAGAGCATCCCGAGCTTCAAAAGTGCTTGAGCCTTCCTCTATGCGGTGACCACAGGACCGTTTTTTGTTATGTGCACCCCTCTCGCAGCGATAGATTCGAAGAGTATTGGGAAGATCATCTGATGGATTTCTGTGAGCTTCACAAAAGCGAAGAACTCATAGAAAAAGATTATTTTGGGCTGTTTGAAGCAAATTCACAGTTGTACCACCGTATAGGTGATTACACTTTGATAATGAAAGAAAATTACGTATTTCGTGACGAACTTAAGAATGAAGAGGGAAAGTTCATGGTGGGAAATCACGGTGGCACTTCGGAGGATGAGATGTACGTGCCCCTTTGTGTGCTCGAGCTCTGAGGCGCAGGCTATATATATATAGAAGTAATAAACACACATCATGGAGAACAAAATATCTTATCTCCAAGATGAAGGGATCATCATCGGTCGGGAGGAAGAGCTGAATGAGTTTGACCATCTACTAGATAACGTAAAAAGTGGAGAGGGGTATGCTGTTTTCATAGCCGGCGAACCAGGAGTTGGGAAGTCCAGGATGGTTTCTGAAATCCAACAGATGGCTAGCGAGAAAGGATTCAAGGCATTGAAAGGTACTTGTATAGAAGGTGATACTCAACCCTATCTTCCATTCCAGCAGATCTGGAAAGCTTCCGATACTTTGGAGACTTTATCTTTTATGCTCCATGAAGATGACCTGTTGAAAAAAAGGGAAAATTTAGAAACGTATAGAAATTACAGGGGCGTTGCATTTTATGAAACCACGGAACAGTTGAGAAACGCTGTTAGCGCTGATCCTCACCTTATGATCATAGAAGATATCCACTGGGCGAATAAGGCCACTTTGAATCTTTTTCACTACCTTACGGATAGGCTCCGAGATATTCCTTTGGTATTTGTAGCTACATATCAACCAGGGGAGGCATTTCCGGGTTCTTCATTAACTGAGATGAAACAGGAGATGTCGCGGAAAAATCTGTTCGCGGAGGTGGAACTTTATCCCCTGACCTTCGAGGATACCCATAAATTGGTCACTAAGATCACGGGTCAAGATAATATCCCCCTTGACTTCGTTGAGATATTGTACGAAAAAACCCAGGGAAATCCACTCCTCATAAGAGAAAGTATTATCCAGATGATAGATGCTTCAGTTATCTCGTTGGAAGAGAACAAATTTCCAGAAGATGAGGATAAATTCTTTATCCCCGGATTGATCCAGGATGTTGTAGAAAGAAGAGTTTTCAGACTGGACGATAAAGCCCGAGAAACACTCCAAATGGGGAGTGTTATAGGAAAGAACGTCCCATTCGAGTTGTTGAAAAACGCTTCGGAACTTGGAGAATTTGAGTTACTAGACGAGATCGATAAGCTGTTAAAATGCCGATTATGGACAGAAGATCCCATCGAAGATAAATTTTTGTTCTCCCATGAAGTCATACATAAAAGCGTATATGAGGGGATAGGAAAGTGGCTAGAGAAAAAAAGATTACACCTGATGGTGGCTGAGTCCATAGAGGATGTACATGAAAAGGAGATCGAAGAGAAGTACTCTCAACTTGCAGCTCATTATGAGAAAGCTGAAGATTACCAGACCTCTTTAGAATATCATCTAAAAGCGGCTAGAAGAGCAAAGAAAATGTGTGCTTTCGAGGATGCCATATGGATCTACAAAAAGGCCATGGAATTGATATTCTGGATGCCCGAAAACAAAGAAAACAGGAGGAACATATTGAAAGAGATGGCGGATACATACATGATGATAGGGGATTACGATAAGAGCCTGGAGTGCCTGTATAAAGTTCTCAACGCAGCCTCTAATTTTAAAGAGGAACAGAAGACTTACATAAAGATCATCGGAATGTGGCAGGAAAACGGAGAGTACAAGAAGGCTTTAGAACTGATAGAAAAGAGACTTCCTCTCGAGACTAAAAAATCTTTAGAAAAATGTGAGTTCCTTGGTAAAAAAGGTTGGTCGTTGATGCAGATGGGTAGGCACGAAGAAGCTGCAGAGTCCTTCGAAAAAGAGAAAAGAGTTGCCGAAGAGATAGAAGACGAAGATCATATCGCTCAGGCCTACCACGATCTGGGTTCCATCAACTTAAAACGCCGCAGACTTTCTGAAGCCTTGAAAAACCTTGAGAAAGCAAAAGAGATACGTGAAAGACCAGGCTGCAAAATGGAACTCGCTAGGACATTGAACAACATAGCTGGTGTATATACCTACAAAGGTGAACTGGATAAGGCCCTCCAAGAATACGAAGAATGTTTGAACTTGTACGATGAAATCGGAGAAAGGCTCCATAGAGGAGTGGTCCACAACAATATAGGTATGATCTATCTGAAAAAAGGAGAGATCCGTAGAGCTCTTAAACATCTACACATCGGATATGATAGGGCAAAACAGATGGACAACCAGTTCATCATGTGCCATACCTTGGTCAACATCGGACGGGCTCATATGGAAAAGAAAGAATTTGAGAAAGCTTTGGACTTTTTGAAAGAAGGACTAGATCTATCCGAAAAGACGAATTACCTTGATAGGATGATAGAAGCTGAGCGTTTTCTAACAATTACAAACCTTCATAAAGGAGATATAGAACAAGCAAAGGCGCACCTAAAACGACTCATAGAAACGAGTTCAGACCGCGATATCCCCCGAGAGAAAGGTCTTATAAAGTATCTTAAAGGGGCTGTGTTTCGAAATGAAGGTTCTGTAGAGAAAGCAGCGGACTTTTTTGAAGAATCAATAAATATCTTTGACGATATAAACTCTGTTGAGTTAAAAGGTCTTTGTTTATATGAATTTGGATCCATGTTGAAAGAGAACGGCGATGTCAAAAAAGGTGATGAAATAATAAACAAAGCCATGAGCTATTTTGAAGAAAAAGGGATGAAACTCTGGGCGCATAGATGTAGATCACTTCTAAAAAAAGAGAGATGAATTATTGATCTATTCTTCTTCGTCTTTTTTCTTTGGTGCCGTTGTATTTTTACCTTTCTTTTCTTTATCTTCTGAGACCGGTGGTGGAGGCGGTGTATCTTTGACTTTCTTTTCTTTATCTTCTGAGACCGGTGGTGGAGGTGGTGTACCTTTGACTTTCTTTTCTTTATCTTCTGAGACCGGTGGTGGAGGCGGTGTACCTTTGACTTTCTTTTCTTTATCTTCTGAGACCGGTGGTGGAGGCGGTGTACCTTTGACTTTCT
>PUNG01000147.1 GCA_003551675.1 Thermoplasmata archaeon | reverse complement strand
AGGGTAGCAGGCCCCGGACTGGAAGAAGAATGCCGGCCGCTAGCACCCATTGCCCCCGGTGAGGCGGTGATCACGGGCGGCCACAACCTGCCCAACGACTACGTAATCCACTGCCTGGGACCGGTTTACGGGCGGGACAACCCCGCGGAGAAGCTGCTGGCCGATTGCTACCGCAATGCATTGAAGCTTGCTGAAGAAAACGGGGTCGACTCGATAGCCTTCCCCGCAATTTCCACCGGTGCTTTTGGCTATCCCCTGCGGGAGGCGAGTGAGATCGCTTTAAAGACAGTGCAGGAGTGTATTCCCCAGCTGGATGAACTGCGGCTCATACGTTTTGTACTGTACAGCGCCAACGATTTAGCAGTCTACGAGGAGTTGCTTTCCTCCCTTACCGAATGAGGTGGGGGTTTATTTATGTCTGTAGTGCACCCGGCGCAGTGAGCAGAGAGTATGGTGCTGAGCAGAGAGTATGGATAGAAAAGGGGTTTTCCGAAATGCCGAAAAGAGATGATATCCGAAGTGTACTCATTATCGGTTCCGGGCCGATAATAATTGGGCAGGCCTGTGAGTTTGACTATTCGGGGACCCAGGCCTGCAAGGCTTTGCGCGAAGAGGGTTATGAGGTTATTCTGGTTAATTCCAACCCGGCGACGATCATGACCGACCCCCAGACTGCGGACAAGACCTATATCGAACCGCTCACGGCGGAGAGTGTCAGGCAGATCATCGCCAAGGAGAGGCCGGATGCGCTGCTCCCGAACCTGGGGGGGCAGACCGGGCTCAACATATCCTCCCAGCTCTTCGAGAGCGGTGTGCTCGATGAGTACGACGTTGAGGTTATCGGCATCCAGACCGATGCCATCAAGCGCGGCGAGGACCGCATCGCCTTCAAGGAGACCATGCAGGAGCTGGGGGTGCCCATGCCCAAAAGCAAACCCGGCTATTCGGTAGAAGAAGCGGTGGGGATTGCCGAGGAACTGGGTTACCCCGTTGTGCTGCGCCCTGCTTATACCATGGGCGGAACCGGCGGTGGTCTGGTCTTCAATGTCGAAGAACTGAAGGAGGTCGTCGAGCGCGGGCTTTCCGCAAGCCCCATCGGACAGGTGCTGGTGGAAGAGTCGGTGCTGGGTTGGAAGGAGCTCGAGCTGGAGCTCATACGCGATCACAGCGGACGGAAGATATCGGTCTGCTTTATCGAGAACGTGGACTCCATGGGCGTACACACCGGGGACAGCTTCTGTGTGGCCCCGCTTTTGACCGTGCCCCAGGAGGTGCAGGACAGGCTGGAGGCCTACTGCTACCGCATTGCCGATGCTATAGGGGTTATCGGTGGTGCCAACGTGCAGTTCGCATACAATCCGAAGGACGACCGGCTGGCGGTCATCGAGATGAACCCCCGCACTTCGCGGTCGTCGGCGCTGGCCTCCAAGGCTACGGGCCTGCCCATAGCGCGCATCTCCACCAAGCTCGCAGCGGGTATTGAGCTGGACGAGCTTCCCTACTGGAAAGAGGGGACACTGGATAAGTACACTCCCGACGGGGACTATGTGGTGGTCAAATTCGCGCGCTGGGCCTTCGAGAAGTTCCCCCAGGAGGAGGACAGGCTGGGGACACAGATGAAGGCAGTGGGCGAGGTAATGAGTATCGGCAAGAACTTTCAGGAGGCCTTCCAGAAGGCCATCCGTTCCCTGGAGATCAAGCGTTACGGCCTCGGACATATTGCCAAATTCAAAGAAATCTCCGACCGGGAGCTACGCCGCAGGCTGGCCAACCCCTCCAGCGAGCGGATATTTCTGGTGTACGAGGCCATGCAACGCGGGTTCTCCCGCGATGAGCTGGGTGAGATCACCTACATTGACGACTGGTTCCTGCAGCAGATGGAAGAGCTGGTGGAGATCGAGCGCAGAATAGCTGACAAAAGCGAAGAGGACCTCGGCGACGAGCTCCTGCTGGAGGCCAAGGAGGCCGGTTTTTCGGATCTTTACCTGGCCGAGCTGGCGGGTGTGGAAGAACAGAGAATACGCACGAGGCGTCTCGAGCTGAACAAAAGAGCGGGCTTCGACCGTGTGCCGGTGAGCGGCGCCGATGGTGAGTACTACTACTCCACGTACCGGGCCCCGGACCGCGTGGAGACCTCCGATCGGAAGAAGATCATGGTTCTGGGTGGGGGCCCCAACCGCATTGGGCAGGGGATCGAATTCGACTATACCTGTGTCCATGCGGCATTCACCCTCCGGGACCTGGGTTACGAGTCGATTATGGTCAACTGCAACCCGGAGACGGTCTCTACCGATTACGACACCTCGGATAAGCTCTACTTCGAACCGCTTACGGTGGAGGATGTGCTGGCCATCTACAACAAGGAGCAGCCGGAGGGCATGATCGTACAGTTCGGCGGGCAGACCCCGCTCAATATCGCCGCCGAACTGGCAGCGGCCGGCGTCCGAATTCTGGGAACGTCGCCTGAAACCATCGATCTGGCCGAAGATCGGGACCGTTTCAACCAGATTGTCCGGAAGCTGGGCATCCCCCAGCCGGAATCCGGTATGGCCCATTCATTTGACGAGGCCCTGGAAATCGCCCGCGAGATCGGCTACCCCCTGATTGTCCGTCCCTCGTATGTCCTGGGCGGCCGGGCCATGGAAATCGTCATGGACGAGGCCATGCTGCAGCGCTACCTGGCTGCGGCCGTCGTGATCTCCCCGCAGCGGCCTATACTGATCGACCGGTACCTGGAATCGGCCATCGAAGCCGAGGCCGACGCCATCGCCGACGGCACGGACGCCTTTGTCCCGGCCGTCATGGAGCACATCGAGTACGCCGGCATTCATTCCGGGGATTCCGCCTGCGTGATTCCGCCGGTCAGCATCCCGCCCCGGCACGTGGATACCATCATCGAATACACCCGCAAGATCGCAATCGAGTTCGGCGTGGTGGGGCTCATGAACATCCAGTACGCCATCGCCGATGACATGGTTTATATCCTGGAGGCCAACCCCCGGGCGTCCCGCACGGTTCCCATCGTCTCCAAGGTCTGTGGTTTTGCCATGGCGCGGATCGCCACAAGGATCATGCTGGGGGCCAAACTGTCCGATTTCGGGCTCGAGCGGAAAATGATCCCCCATTACGGGGTCAAGGAAGCCGTGTTTCCCTTTAACATGT
>PUNG01000049.1 GCA_003551675.1 Thermoplasmata archaeon | reverse complement strand
GGGTCTTATCACCTTAGGAGAGAGATAAGGGAGATTATACGAAGATTTTTCACTCTTTTGAGAGTTCTCTACCTGCTATTTTCTCTTGCTTAGAATCAAAGTGTAGCGTGTAACAAGCTATTACTATCTAGTCGCGGTTTTCATGCACGGTGCTTTCAACTTCCTCGCATCCGTTAATCTATTATACAGGGGAAGGATGTCCTTGTTAGCTCTGGTAATGGCGATAACCTTTGCGTTACTTTCCATAAGATTCGTAAGAAAAAAGATAATCGAACTGGATAGAAGGTGAGCCGACCAGACAGATCAGAGGTGCATAAATTGGTAACGCATTTTCCCAAGAAAGGAAAGAAGTCCGAAGATATCATGGAACGGATTATCTCAGAGAAGGAGAAGGACATGGATTTTTCTTCAGGGAATATTTTTGGATCCATGTGTACCGAGCCTCTGGAAATAGCTAAAGAAGTTTATCTTAGATTTATAGGATCTAATTTAGGTAATCCTGGATTATATGAGGGCACGCAAGAACTCGAAAGAGAAGTTCACGAAGCCGTTGCCTCTTTGATAAATGCAGAAGCAGCGAAGTCCCTTTCTGTGGGAGGCGGAACAGAAGGTAATATCATCGCGCTGTGGAGAGCTAGAGAGCTCAGTGGAAAAAATAAGGTCCTCCTCCCGAAGAGTGCCCACTTCTCGTTTAAAAAAGCCTGTTCGATGTTAAAGATGGAACCGGATCACGTCTCACTCACCGAAAAATATACCATGGATCTAGAGGAACTAGCTGAAAAGATAGACGATGAAACCGCTGCCGTAGTAGGCATAGCCGGGACCACTGAACACGGCGCTATAGATCCTATAAGAAAGATCGCGGAGTTGACCGACGATATCTATCTTCATGTTGATGCGGCCTTCGGTGGATTCGTGATACCTTTTTTAAAAGAATCGGGCCACGACCTGCCTGATTTTAGCTTTGAAATCGAAGGCGTGGATTCTTTGGTTCTAGACCCTCATAAGATGGGTATATCTCCCGTCCCTCTGGGCTTATTGTATTCTAGGCACGAAGATCATATATATATCGATTCGCCTTATCTGACCGGGCAGCGCCAGAAGAGTATCAGAGGGACCAGGGCCAGTGCTTCGATACCTGCCTTTTGGGCTACTCTGAATTACCTGGGTAAGGAAGGTTATAAAAAGATGATATCTCGATGCATGGAGAACACTTACTACTTACTAGATAGGATGAAGGAAGAAGGTTTTGAGCCCACCACTGAACCTTACATGAATATAGTCTCCTTCAAGTATGACGAACCTAAGAGGATGGTTAACGAGATGGCCGAAAGAGGCTGGAATATATCAAGAACGGTAAACCCACCAGGATTACGCTTCGTGATCATGCCTCATGTCACCACTAAAAAAATAGATGAAATCGTGAAGGACCTGGGTGATCTGAAGTGAACCGGGTGGAAGTGGGCAGTTATGAGTTCGATGTAGGGTCCGCCAGAGAAAAATTGGCGGCATCGGGTGTTGAAAAAATACTGCTCCAGATCCCTGATGGATTTAAGATAAAAGCGGATGTATTTATGGATTTTTTTGATCAGGATGTGATCATATGGGGCGGTTCTTGTTACGGCGCATGTGATCTACCCAAAGATATAGGATGTGCGGATGCACTTCTGCATGTAGGGCATGCAGAGATACCCAACGTGGTTCCTGATTATCCCGTAGTGTATCTCGAGGGTAGATGTAGGATATGGAACGATCTACCCAATGAACTTTTAAAAAGGATAGATGGAAAGGTCGCTCTTTACGCACCTGTACAACACATACATCAGATCGAAAAAGCGGCAGAACAGATAAGGAAAAACAACTGCACTCCTATCATAGGTGACGGAGATAAAAGGATCAAATACCCAGGACAGATATTGGGCTGCAACTACTCGGTAAAAGAGGATGCGGATCATCATCTTTACATCGGAACAGGTAGATTCCATCCGTTGGGACTCTCTTTTTCACTTGGAGAAGAAGTCTGGATCTTTGATCCCGTAACTGATAATTTGGATAAGATAGGCGAGGAAGAAAGAGACGCCTTCCTAAGAAAAAGATATGGGATGATAGCACAGGCATTGGAGTCCGAAAAAATAATGGTGATGGTATCTACAAAGCCAGGACAGTACAGGGAAAGGCTTGCTAAAGATACTCTAGCTCGAGGTAGAGAAGTCGGTAAAAACATGCTCCTGACACGGTTCGACGAGATGACTCCCAAAGAAGTGGATCAATTCAGATGGGATTGTGCTGTCTGCACCGCCTGTCCCAGGATAGTACTGGATGATGGTGATAGTTTTAGAACGATCATGCTGACCCCTGAAGAATTTAAAATAGCTTTGAACTTAAATGAAGAAAAAGATTGGACCATGGATGAGATAACGAAGGTCTTGTAGTTTTCTACTGGTTATCGTCTTCGGCCTCGGCCTCGATCAATTTTCCCCTTTCTTTGTAAGTCGTTATTATCATCATGGAACTAACATGTTTGACTCCTTCAAGCGTTGAAGCCTCTTTGACCAGAAAATTTTTCATGTGGTCGTAATTTTTGAATCTGGCTTTGACCATCATGTCTACTTCGCCGGTCACGAGTAGTACATCCTCCACGTTGTGATAATTCGCCAATTCTCCAGCAACTTCGTCTGATCTTTGAGGGTCGATCTCTAATGAGATCAAAGAACTAACTCCTCTTCCTTCATAGTAAGTAGATATGACCTCTTCGTAATCATCCTGATTTTCAGCTTTTGTCATAAATATCACATCTTCATCTATAGGGTAGTTCCAAGCTCCTCTTGTATGTCTTCATAAACCTGCTGGAGTAGGTTTTCAAAGTCTTCGTTTTCATATTCTACATATCTTCCTAACCCACTCTGTATCTTAGCTTTGTAGGAGTCATTTTCCTTGATTATTTCGATCGAAGCGAGTATTTCTTCCATCCAGCCACCTCTTGTGTGCGGTTTAGGAGGGTCATATATTTAAATCTTTTCTAAGATCGGCTCAGTAGAAAACCTCTACGAGAGTAAACCAGAGCCCGCCGGTGGTAATGAATCCCTTTGGGTAAAAATGAACATAGAAAATCTTAATAGTCACGCCTAAGCCCTAATTCCCCGACCTTTGAGGTCGTGGGATACAGGGCGCTAAATATCTGTTCTAGTAAATTTTTTAGTCAAAGAGCGCGTTCTCGACTTGGCGGCGCGCCCCTG
>PUNG01000150.1 GCA_003551675.1 Thermoplasmata archaeon | reverse complement strand
TTTGATTTCGGTTACTAGTTCTTCTTTAGTCATCCATCTCTTCACTTCAGTAACATATTTTCCTTTCATGAATTTACAATGCATTCATATTACATAAAAGTTATGTCTATAACTATAATTACCTAATAGCTAAAACAAAAGTTCTTTAATTGAGTCCAAGATTGGCCTTATCGATGTCTCAAATAAATTATGAACCTATAGGAACGATCAGATCTCCACATGAAGATATCGATGGGATGCCGATACAACCCACTGGAGCTGAAGGAATAGAAGGGGAATTGGAGATAAAACCTGAGTACAAAGAAGGATTAAAAGATCTAGAAGGGTTCTCTCACATAATAATACTATACCATTTCCACCTCTGTGATGATTACTCACTCGCGGTGAAACCATTTTTAGATGAAGAAGAGAGAGGACTTTTTTCCACAAGAGCCCCGAAAAGACCGAATCCGATAGGTCTTTCCATAGTCCGAGTCACAGATATCGATGGAACTACTATCAAGATCAAAGATGTAGATGTTGTTGACGGAACTCCTCTTTTAGATATCAAGCCGTATGTGCCTGAATTCGATAGAAGAGATGACTGCAGAGTAGGCTGGCTGGAAAAAGACGTTGAAAAAGTGACCGAAAAGAAGTCGGATCGCAGGTTTGAATAGATATATCTCGTTAGAAAATGAAGAGTTCACAGTACTTCATCTGAACCATCCTCCACTAGTATCACAGGTACGAGAGACCTCTTCACCACTTCCTTACTGACTTTACCCATCAACGTATCGTCGTCTGAAGATCCACCGGTCTTACCCATATAGATGTAATCAACGTCGTAAGATATGGCGGTTTCTACTATCAATTCCGCACAATCTCCTTCGTACATCAAAAATTCGTGTTCAAGGTCTCTAACTATCAACAGTTCACGTTCTATCCTTTCCGAGGAAAGTTTCTTGTCCACCTTGTTGAAGATGTTGACGATCACCAACTCGGCATCCACCTGTCGGGCTATACGTGCCGCTTCTTTCAACGCTTTACGTGATACACGTGATCCATCCACTGCTACAAGGAATCTATAATCCTCTTTCACCGTTACCTTGGTCGGATCCACTTCACCTTTTTTGAGGAATTTTGATGTGAAGTACTTTGTTCCAAAAGCCCCTAAAGGAGCTGTAACGATTATAGATAGCACAGCGATAGCAAGGATATACTCTCCATGCCTTATACCAAGGGCTAGAGGTATGCCTCCTATAGCGGCTTGCACAGTAGCCTTGGGACTTTGTGCTATGATCGTGAACAACCGTTCCTTGATGTTCAATATAGAGCGCCAGGTGGAGAGCCAGATACCCACGGTCCTTCCAAGGATCAAACCTATGCCGATTATCGCAATACCGACAAAGCCCGTTGAAGAAATCACGCCTATATCCACCACCGCCCCTATGAGCACGAATAGAAATATCTCTCCCACGTGCCATACCTTGCCCACCTCTGCCCTCAACCTTCTAGCAAGCACGGTGTCCAATTCTAAGATGACGAAACCCATGACCATTATGGCTAGATAATCAGAATATGGAAGGTATCCCTCACCGACCAGCAGGAGTATCCCCATCCCCAGACTTATGATCAGCTCCGGGATCACTTCTCCTCTCAGTTTCACTTTTTCGATGACGAACAAGACCAACCGCCCGGCTGCATATCCTAAGGCTGATCCCATGATGATCTGGACGGGAATATTTCCCAGCTGAAGCAAGGTGTTTTGACCGTTTCCCATGATCCAGGCAGTGGTGATACCGAACATGGTGACCGCCACGGCATCGCTCAAGGTCCCTCCAGCCAGTACCAGGTCGGGTATCCCCTTTTTGGCACCCCATCCTTCGGACTTCAACTTCAGCATCATGGGGACTATAACGGCAGGAGATGCGGCACAGATGATCCACCCCAGTAAGAAACAGTAGAGCCACCCCCAGCCCAGCATCCATCTGGTAGCTGCAGCTACGACGAAGGCCTCCATGATACACGGTATGAACCCGAGTCTCAATGCGACGCTTCCCTGGGCCATCAATTTTTCTTTATCGAGGCCGAGACCGGCTTTGAACAGGATAACTAAAAGAACGAACAATCTGATCTCGTTCGAAATGTTGTATATCGGTTCGGTCAAGATGTCTAGAACGTGTGGTCCTATGAGTATTCCGCCGAACAGCATACCTATCAACTTGGGTAATCCCAATCTACCAGCCAGTTCTCCAAGGATAAAACCCACCGCTAGTATGATCAATATACCTAAAAGCAAGCTTTTCCCTCCTCGGTGACGATAGACTTTGGTATGGTTTTCTTCCTTTCTGTTAACGGATACATTTCGGGCATGGTAAGACTTCCTTTTATTTCATAGAAGTCATCAGCCCTAAAACAGACGGTTCAGGCCCAACGGCCAAGGCGGACTTCATCGCCGAATCACGGATGTGATTGGGGATTATAAGTCTTTTGGAAAGAGTTATTCACATCCCCTTTATCATGTTCCGCTGGTGTATCTTTACGGAGAGTAGAAAGAACACTGCACTGAACAGTAGAAGTGCCACGGATGCTGCGGCCATGGGAAGCACGTTATTACCGCCTATACCGGCGTGGAACAAGTCCACCAGATACGTTAGGGGTGACAAGTAGGTCAATGATCTCATCACACCTTCCATATCATAGAGTGGGATGAATATGCCGCTCACGAATATCAGTGGGAACCTGATAAGACTGGATAGCATCATTATGGACGATGGTGCGGCTGTGGCGGGGGATGCCAGCAGTACTCCTAGGGTAGAGAATGCCAGGGCGCCCAGAAGCGTTGTCAGTACCAGCAGTGGTAAGTTGACGATCTGGAGAGGTATGAACAGCCAGCTCACCGCAAGGACAACCATGGATATCATGATGCCGAACAGAGAACCTGCCAATATATCCCCCATGAGCACTACTTTTATATCGACGGGATATGAAAGCAGTCTCTCGTAGGTACCTGCCTGCCTTTCCCAGGGTGTCACCAGGGGACCCACGGAAGAAGAGGTAAAGAAAAGAGTCATGGCTAAGAATCCGGGGAAAAACAGAGCCAGCTCAATCTTCCTACCCATGTAGAATGCCAGGAACATGAATAGCGGAAACAGGAGTCCAAAGATTATCACCGGCGGCTTCTTGTAGTATATCTTGATGTCCTTTTCCGCAGTAACAAGTACACCTCTAAAAAATTCCGAATGTTTCATCTTTTATCACCCGTCAAACGCAAGAAGGCTTCTTCGAGACTCGGTCCACA
>PUNG01000005.1 GCA_003551675.1 Thermoplasmata archaeon | reverse complement strand
TTATGGGTATAGGTGGACGGAAGAAGGAGTAATAGTTACAGGGGTAGTAGAGAATGGAACCGACAGTATGCAAACAGTTGGTATGGTGATAATGGAGTTGCCCCGGTTTAGTAGACAGTTTTTCGCTTTGGTTATGAAGCCAAAGCTTTGTTTTTTTAAAATAGACACTAAATCAAGCAACTTTTAGTGCCTATAGTGGCTGGAGGAGGCCTTTACTTCCCTATTCTGGGGTTAACTGTCCTGGGTATTATGCTGGCCTTGATGATACTAGGCTTATTTAAAGGCAAGCACTGGTGTGGAAACATCTGTCCCCACGGTAGCCTGTTCGACTTTGCATTGCTGCGTCCTTCCCGGTTTGAGAAAATACCGATGTTTTTTCGTTCACCGGTGCTAAAGTGGTGCTTTTTCGCTTTCTTTATGGCTATGTTTTCTTATCGTCTAATGTGGGCCTTGGGTTACCTGGGAGAAGCAGAATTTGCTGCACACCTGGGGAGCGTTTTTGTTAATCAGTACCTGGTATGGCCTACACTGGTAGGAATGGCCCTGGCCCTGCTGATTAATCCTCGAACCTGGTGTACTTTCTGCCCCATGGGAACTATGCAACAGATTGTAAACAAATTAGGTAAAAAATTGTCCCTGAACCGTAACACTGAAGAGTTTGTTAATATTAGTGTTCCGGAAAATTGCACCCAATGCGGCAAATGCGCCAAGGCATGCCCGGTACAGCTGATTCCCTATTTGAACTGGGAAAATTCTCAGTTTAAGAACGAAAGCTGTATCAAATGCAGGACCTGCACTTATAGCTGCCCATCCAAACTACTGTATATGGACACCCTTACCGGCAAAAAAGCCTACCGCCACGAAGAGATAGTAAAGGCCTGAAACTCAACAAATCGCTGGCTAAAGCATCTGTCTGGTCACACTTTGAAAGAACGGTCACACAGATGACTGACCAGTTCATTATCATGAGTGATCACTACCACTCCAAGATTGCGCTCTTCTTGAAGTCAAGGGGACGTTTTGTTTGACTTATCAATGTTCCAAGATTAAATAGTCGAGAGAAATCCCTCCTTTACCCTAAAATTATGTAAAATGCAACTAATTAATATACTTATTCCTTAAAACTTCCCCGATTTTCTTCCACGTTCATTATTTGTAAATAAAATGTTTAGAGGTGAGGGGTATAATACAAAATAGAAGATTTTATTGATCAAAGAGGAGTATAAAAATGTTAAAGAATACTGTTTTGCAAACCAAAGAAGTTTGGAAAGGTTACAGGGAGGAAAGCGGGGCTTTCCACTGGGTGCTGAAAAAAATAAACCTGGAATTGATGGAAGGAGAATTTGCTTCCATATTGGGGGAACCTGCCGGGGGGAAGTCCACCCTGCTTAGAATACTTGGCTTTCTGGAGCTTCCCGATAGAGGAAAACTTTATTTCCAGGGGCGCCTGGTAGGAGAAATTGGTGACAAAGAGATGGAGTATATGCGTACTGATAAGGTTTGGTCGGTTAACAGTCAACTTCCTCTCCAAACTCCCCCCAGGGACCTTGCCGCGGTGCTTCTGGACAAACCGGCTCATCTTCTTAAACCTAACTCCGGTAATTCTCTTTTAGAACAAATTCGTCATTTCAACAGCATGGGCATAACTGTGGTTATGGCGACACGGAATCCGGCAATAGCCTCATATGCTACCTCCATATACAAGTTGAGCGAAGGTGAGACGGTAAAGCTTAACGGTAATGCCAGGTACTCCACGACTTAAATACCTATTAACCTTTTATAATCATTACAGCTTTAACAGTTCGCATGAAGACTGCCCCCCCCCTATTAGTATAACAACACCAAATTTTGCCAAAATGTTTCCCAATAACCCCATACCTTTACCTCCTTATTGTAACGAGATTTAGTACGTCGAAGGTGCCCTGAGGTTGCGGGTTGGTTATTCTTCTTCTGCGCAGAGTTCGTAGTAAAGATCCCTGGTTTTAGGGCTGGGGTCTATGCCCATTTCCTGTTCCAGGGCGCGGCACAGGGTGTTATATTGTTGCATTACCGCCATGCGGTCGCCCATGGCGGCGTAAACTTTCATCAGGAGGGCGTGGGTGTCTTCCAGGAGGGGGTTATGTTGCAGGATAGTCCGCAGGCAGGAAGCTGCCCGGTCAAAATTTTTGTTTTCAAAGTAAAGATGAGCCAGCCTGTCCAGCAGGTTCAGGTACATCTGGTTTATCCGTTCCCGCTCGGCACTCACCCAGTGGTAATCAATGTCTTCCATGTATTCACCCCGGTACAGAGAAACCGCCTCTTCCAGCTTTGCTATCTCCCCGGTTGGTGATTCAGCTCCTTCCTCAACGGATGCAGCCAGGGAAACAAAAATATCCACATCACTGGACAGCATGTCATGATCCAGGGAGTATTGCTTCTTTTGGTGTTTAACCGGTTGATTTCCAGGGCCGGTTTTTATAGCCTGGCGCAGCTGATACATGTTGGTGTGAAAAAGGGTGGAGGACCGATCTATTGCGGAGTCCGGCCAGAGAGCCTCCAGAACTTGTTCTTTATGAACCGATCTTTCCCGGTAGTAAAAAAGGTAGGCGCAAAGGTCCCGGGCCTTGGTAGTGCGCCAGGTTACTTCCCGGTCATCGATGAACACCCGGAAAGGGCCCAGGCACTGTACTTTCAGGATGCTTTCCCGGTCCGGCAGGTAGGAGGCACCTGTTTTATCACCGCTTTCGTTGTTCTCCGTCGTCTTACTTTCGGGAACTTTTTGCAGTTTTGCCAGAGCGGAAAGTGCGTGGTTTCGTACCTTTTCATGGGAGTCATAAAGAAAATTCTGTAAAGCCCTTATAATTTCTTCCCCCGTTATAAGGGTCATGGCCGTAACGATTCTCTCCCGCACCCCGGGGGCATCATGCGAGGAAAGCTCCAACAGCAGCCCTTCTGCCTCTTTCCCCCATCTCTTGATAATTTCGAAGACAAAATCAAGTTCTTCTCCTTTGATTAAACCGTATCTTATTACCGGTTTCATCAGGGCAGGGTAAGACAGGAAAAACTGCAGGTAATCTTCGGAAGCAGCCAGTTTGAGGCAATTCCGGGCCTGCTCCTCGGCCGGTTCCCGGTGGGACTGTTGCCGGTAAACCTCGGCCAGATATGCCCTGCCTTGAAAAATAAAGTATCGGGCTCCAATTTGCTCCAGGATCTCCAGGGATTCCTGAAGTATATCCGCTCCTTTCTGCAGCTCTCCCCCCTTGATATAAGCCGGAGCGATCATTTGTATGCATATTGCGTAGATAAAATCAGACTGTGTCCTGGATATCTCAACCGCCTCGTTACCTATAG
>PUNG01000106.1 GCA_003551675.1 Thermoplasmata archaeon | reverse complement strand
GCAACTTTGAGGAATAATTTCCTCGTCTCTATTTTCGGAAAATGTTTCAAATTTTCCGAATATCGATGGAAAATCTTATTTTCCAGTAGATCTCGGTCAAAGACACTCGTGATTATTTGTAATTGCGTTGCGTCATCCACAACTTTACGAGGAATCAAATTCCTCGAATCGAATGAATGCTTTGCATTCATGTAGACGTCAAGGACACTAAAAAACCAAAGAAAAGTCGTGTCCTTGACTATAAATATTTATATGATCTCTCGATCTCCTCCACAAGTTGATGTATAAATACGTGATAAAAGGTGTTATCAAATGGAGATAAATATGAACGGTTATGCGTTACCTAGGCCTAAAATATTCGAATGGAGTCGAGAACTGGATGTTTTGCAGAAGTCCGCGCTATCATTTGTGTTCGCTTGCTTCATAGGTCTGCTAGCTCAGATCCGATTTTACCTCCCTTTCACACCGGTTCCTATCACTGGACAAACTTTCGGAATTTTGCTAGGAGCTATAATACTCGGGAAGACTTGGGGTGGAGTCAGTGCCGGGATGTATGTTGGTGCTGGTGTAGCCGGTATTCCTTGGTTTTCTGGTATGACCGGCGGTATGGGTACATTGACCGGAGCTACCGGTGGTTATCTTATGGGATTCATCATCGCTTCCTTTGTAGTTGGATACGCAGTAGATAAATACGGTCTATCGAGAAACTTTTCAGGTATGCTTGTTCTACTGTTCTTTGCCAACTTCGTTATCATATACGGGATCGGTCTTGCGCATCTCTACCTATGGCTCTCCTTTGTTGGAGGCACATCCGTAGGTATTTTAGAGCTATTGGTGATCGGAGCTGCTCCATTCGTGATCGGAGACATCTTTAAATTGACCATCGTTTCAAGTGTTGCCAATTGGTTCACACCAAAAAAAGCCATGGGCTGAAATGCCAAGCCTTCGAGCTGTCAGTTGTTTCTATGATATACCCACGAACAAAAAAATTTTTATCCCTCGGATCGTTATCTACTGACAAGAGGGATAAAATGAAAGTGAGATGGTTGGGCAACGCTGCGGTGGAGATCTTCGGCGAGAAGCACATATTGATCGATCCAAATTTTACTGTGAAACCAGAAAAAGAGGCGGATATAGTGCTTTTGACCCATGAGCACGACGACCATTTTTCTCCAGAATATCATTCTAGTATCAAAAAGGATGTTGAGCTGTTCGGGCCGAAGACCACTCTGGAAAAATTCGATCTTGGAGGAAAAACGGTGGAACCAGGGGACGAGCTCGAGGGAATAAAGGTTTTAGATTGCGACTGCTACGGTTCTGAGGAATCCGTGAGTTACCTTTACCAGGGGATACTTCACTCCGGCGACTCAGCTTATTTCCCCGAGGTGAAGGAAGTGAAACTGATATTCACGGCCTGCTTTCCAGACTATCATGAAGATTATATCTCCGCTTTTAAAAGATTGGATCCCAGGATGGTCATACCGTTCCACTATGATCCGAAAGACGGTCTAGAAGACGCTGAAGGACTGAAAGAAAGGATGGACGAAGAAGGTATCCCTAACAAACTCCTAGAACCCGGCGATCACGTAGAGAGTCAATAGTCGATGATCCGACATCTTGTATCAAATCATTTTCTTCAACGGTTCAACAGGTGAACGTTTATTAACATCTGATGATTTATCATGACCAGAAAATATGAAAGATCATCTCACACTTTTCAAGGAGATCGGAAAGTTAAAAAGAACCGATAGAGAAGGTTGGAAACGGCTCGGCGTCGAAGATGTAGAATCTGTAGCTGATCATTCGTTCAGATGCGCCTTCATCGCTATGCTGGTTGGAGAAAAATTGAACGTGGATATATCCAGGCTCGTAAAGATGCTTCTGGTCCACGATATCCCTGAGGTGAAGATAGGTGATCTTACTCCCTCTGATGGGATCGACGAACGTAAAAAAAGAGTGATGGAAAGAAATGGTTTAGAGTCATTATTGGAAGGAACGTCCTCTCCTATCAAAGATGAATTGATAGAACTCTGGGACGAATTTGAGAACGGCGAAAGCAAAGAGGCTGCGCTGGCCAGAGACATAGACAAGTTAGAGATGATAATACAGGCAAGAGAATATCAAGAAAGATATACTGAAAAAGACTTTTCTGAATTCTTGATCCCCGAAGAGATAGAGACTGAAGAGGTAAAAACTCTGATCGATGATCTAAAGATCGAACTTTAATCCAACCAGTCGACTTCGACTTTTTTTAGCTGATCTAATACTTTTTTTCTTATCTTTTTAGGGGAGGGATAATCGGTTGTTATTTCACCGTTATCCATGACCTTTTCAAGCATAGGTTCCATGTCATTACCACATCCGCATACCGGTCTTTCCTCGTCATCCCATGACTTCATCTCGAAGCTAAAACACTCAGGACATCGATAGACCTGTTTTTTTCCGCTGAATTTACCTCTTTTAGCTACGAGTTCTCCCTCCTTTTCAACTATATCCATTGCATAATTGATAGTTCTGGCGTTGGAGATGGAAGTACCTACGCCGAAGGCGTCGGCACCGGCTTCTTTTAAATCGGGAATACTGTACTCGTCCATCCCGCCTGAACAGATTATTTTACAGTCAACATCTCTTTGTTCTAACTCCCAGATCACTTCTTCAGCTATGGCGGCTAGATCACCTCTTCTAGAGGAAGGAGTATCTAAGCGAACTCCGAAAAGATCATCTCCCATCTCCTCGGCGGCCATGATGGATTCCATGGTTTCGTCGTGGTAAGTGTCCACCAATGCGATCCTTTTCACTCCTTGTGGTAGTACCTCGTGGAAGGCATCGAATGCCTTTCTAGGGTCGCCGAATATTATGGTCAGCGAATGGGGCATGGTTCCCTGGGGTTCCACGCCCACTTCTTCAGCACCGGCGATGCTTGAAACACCGTCGCATCCTCCTATGTAAGCGGCCCTATCGATGAGAGGGGCTAAACCGGGGTGCATCCTTCTTATACCAAAAGATATAACCAAAGAATCTCCGGCCACCTTTGCAACTCTGGCAGATTTCGTCGCTATACCGGATGGATGGCAGATAAATCCCAACAGCGAAGTTTCATGTATACAGAACTGTTTGTAAGGTCCTTCTAAACACAGGACGGGAGTGAAGACGCCCTTACGTCCTTTAGTACGGAAGATGGATCCTTCGGGCATGGCATAGACGTCGATCTTTTTTCCATCCAAGAGTGATAGTACTTCGTCTAGGCCGCAAAATACTCCCCAACTCCAATTCGAGGGCAAGGAAGAAGCGGTAAATTCCGCTACAACGGATTCGTCCCCGACTCCTTTCTCTTGGAAAATTTTCATGGTGTTCTTGAAGTATATGTCCGTGGTCTTTCCCTTTTTTATATCCTCTCCGTCGACGAGGTGAAAGCCTGCCATTTTATCCCTGATCCTTTGAAAGGGAAGTCTGCTTATTATTGTTTTTGTTGTTTGTAACATATCGAAAGAGAACTCGAAAAAGTTCATAAATGACCAAAAAATAGAAATAGGCACTGTGGAATATATAAAGCATAAGTTTGAGTTATCCCCTGATCCAGTTTAATTAGTGGGGACAAGACTCTACAAAGGCACAAAAAGATGTCCATCATGATTTCTAAAGATGAACGTAAAAGGACACACAAAAATATGTGGTTAATTCTAGTATCCTTCATATTAGTTTCAACTACGTTCTGTTTTGGTTTTGTGTCTGCAGAGCCAACTTCTCTTTCATCTGGCTCGGATTTCGTGATAGATGAAGATGAAACCATCACTATCTCGGGCCCTGAATATTCCGTCAAGGGAAATATTTTGATCCGTCAAGGAGGTACTTTGAGTATACATGATACCGATTTTGAGATATTTCAGCAGTATTCCGATCAGTACGGTATAGAGCTGGAACAGGGCGCGACTCTGGAGTTGGTGGATTCGAATCTGAGATCGGAGAAGTCTTTAGACTTTGAATTGAATACGGGTTCTAGATTGAAAGTGGTAGGATCGTCTTTGCACCTACCGGGTGAGATAATAGGTTCTGCAGAGTCCGTTGCATCAATCAGCTCTGATATACGAGCCAAAAATATCAATCTTAACCTCGGAAGTACGTTCTCCGTTGAGGATACCGTGATCGAAACCGAGAAGATTTTGTTGTCTTCACCCAGGGCTTATCTGAACACATCTGTGATCAGATCCGAGTTGATATTCCATTCGGATACCCAGGCGGAATTATACGGGAGTTCGTTCGAAAACATTGAAGTGAGGTCCGGCGAGGCAAGGGTGTTTGGACGATTATACCTCTCAGTTGAAGACTTGATCGGTGTGCCAGTGGGAGGTGCTGAGATGGAAGCGGAAAGGATAGCTGAGGAAGATTGGTTTTATGTCACGGAAACCGATAACAAAGGAGAATGGATAGGATATCTTATCTCCGAAACCATAGACTCCGAAAGATCTAGGTACAAAGGAAATTACCATATCAGCGTTGAACATGAGGGTATAGAAGAGAAAACTACGATATCTCTTCCACCTGTTGAGAGGAGAACTCCAGAGAGAGACCTAGATGAGATCGATGTTTGGCTGGAGATGAAACTGCCCAACGTGGTTTCTTCTACAACCTATTATGACGATTCGAATTTTGATCTGTTTGTGAACTCAACCAGAGAAAGGATGATAGAGACTTATCCCAACGAAGGGATAGATAATTTCGTCCAAGAGGGAAACGTATACCTGGCGGACCAAGGAAGTCTTATGATAGGTGAACACAGTAGGGTCAGGATACTGCAAAAAGAGGATAGATACAGGATAGAGATGAGAGACAGTTCCGAACTCCTGCTGAAAAAGAACAGCAGTATAGTTAGCGACGGACCTCTCAATATTTACGTTCTTGACGATAGTACGTTGTCTCTCCAAGGGGCGCATCTTGAAGTTTCATCGATATACATGACCGGTTCTTCTAATCTGGTGGCCGAGAACGCTCACATAGATGCCGAGCATGTCCATTTTCAAGGAGAGTCGTTCATACTGAGGGATTCGGTCATGGAATCCAGATCACTGAATGTCGAGGCTCATAACGTGATCATGGAAGGGTCTCAAGTCAGTACGGATAAAAACGTAACTTTAGATGCTAACTCGTTTGAGAGTTTGGAAGATCTTGAGTTCGACCACGCAGTCTTTTTTGAGAGCGATACCTTGGATGAGCTAACGGTAACCAACCTAACGGCGCCGAATATAATACCTCAAGAAGGTCTGACCGTGAACAGGAAGTGGCATCTTTATATGGAGATATTCAACGGTCATGACAGATTGGTCCCCTTCGTGGATCTAAACATATACCGTAACGAGCCTTTACAAAAAGAGTTGATCGAATCTGTTTTGGTGAAGGATGGTCGGATGGAAGTGCCGCTGAAAAGCGAAGTTATAACAAATGAACGGAGTAGGTTCGTAGGAAATTATGTTCTAAGGGCGGAAAAAAATGTGAACAGCGAAGTCATGATGAGTGAAACGAGTTTGATAGCTGTTGACGGCAACACCGAAACTGAAGTCAGGTTCAAAGATGAATTTCCGTATTCCATCGTTATGGATGTAGACATGCCCTCAAAAGTCGAGCCAGGCGAACTATTCGAGAT
Organism: Thermoplasmata archaeon; assembly: GCA_003551675.1. Lineage (GTDB taxonomy): Archaea > Thermoplasmatota > Thermoplasmata > Halarchaeoplasmatales > Halarchaeoplasmataceae > Natronoplasma > Natronoplasma halalkaliphilum. Next base: position 9,035 of record PUNG01000106.1, on the reverse strand, counting down.
CCAAGGCAGAGCAACCTATCAAGGTGCCGACCTAGAGGTAGAAAACGCCACTGTAGAAGTAGAGATGATAGCTCAAGATCAGAGATATACGTGGAACACCACTACTGACGCTATGGGTCGATTCGATATAGAGATCGAGGCACCTACGACGGTCAGTGATCACTCTGTAGATATCAGGGTTTACGATGAATACATGCGGATGGAATCCGAAGAGAGGTTCTCTTTGAAGGTAGAGCGGGATACGGAATCTTCGATGCAAAATTTCTTGTTCTTGAGCACCATGGGTAGATTTATAACTGTTCTCATCATCGTTGTATTGTTGATCCTGGCGTACAAGATAACGACGACCTTATTCGAGAAGGAGTATATGCCCATGTCCTATTCAGACAGATCGAACGAAATCACTGAAAAAATTTTGAACGAGGAGTGACTTGAAAATGGCTGACGATGAAAATGATGCAGGAAAAAAAGAAGCCATCAAAAAACTGACTAAAATATCAGGAGTGGGAGAGAAGACGGCTGAAAATCTATACGAAAATGGTTTTGAATCTCCTGAAGACATCGTGAAAGGTGGTCTTGCAGGACTGGCGGAGATATCTCAGATCGGTTTTCAAACTGCAAAAAATATGTTAGAAGATGCTCAAAAAACAGTTGATGGAGGGGATGAAGAAGAAACTGATCTAGTGGGTGAGATGGAGGAGCTCGAGAGGACTCTTGGAGAGGAAGAAGAGGTTGAGGAAGACGAGCCTGAAGAAGAGGAGATGGATCTGATAGGTGAGATGGAGGAGCTCGAGAGGTCTTTTGAAGAGGAAGAAGAGGCTGAGGAAGAGGTTGAGGTGCCTGAGGAAGAGGAAGAAGAGGCTGAGGAAGAGGAAACTGATCTGATAGGTGAGATGGAGGCGCTCGAGAGGACTTTTGAAGAGGAAGAGGAACCTGAGGAAGAAGAGTCTCAGGAAGAGGTTGAGGAGCCTGAGGAAGAGGAAACTGATCTGATAGGTGAGATGGAGGAGCTCGAGAGGACTTTTGAAGAGGAGCCTGAAGAAGAGGAGCAGCCTACGGATTCGGAGGAAGAAATTATAGAAGAATTTGAACCTGAGGTTGTAGAAGAGGACGGATCAGATCTATATGAGGATGAAACAGAGGGCGTGGAAGATGGACTAGGAAGTTTACTCGAAACCATCGGAGGTGTCGATGAAGGAGATGGGATAGAACCCGATTTTGAGATCGCACAAGAGATAGATAGATGGATAGAAGACACGGTAGGGATCGAGGCACACGTCGGTGAAGAATCTAAATGCCCTATATGCGGTGAGATAGTCTCTATCTATCAGACTATGTGTGATCGATGTGGTGTTGAATTCGTCGAAGGTAAGGTCGAATGTGGAGAGTGCGGCTCCGAGGTGAATCCAGAAGCGATCAGATGTCCAGAATGTGATACCGCTTTAGTGGACGAAAAAACCACTTGTCCTATTTGTGAGTCCATCGTTTACGCATCGGAAGACATCTGCCCTATATGTGGAACAGAGTTTTACGAGGCGAAAGTCAGATGTGGCGACTGTAAATCTACCACGCCGATGGATGCCATCGTCTGTCCAAATTGCGATACAATACTGAGACAGAAGATAATGCAGGAACGCATCGAAGAAAAGATGGCGGTCACCTCGGGAACGACCGAAGTGGATATAGGAGGCATGAGTATACAGCTGCAAGGAGGACTTGACACACCATCTAACCGAAGCAAAGGAACTACTGAGTTTGGAGGTGATCATTCCACTTCATCCGGAAGGATACTGTTTCCCTTCCCAGCGGTTGTCAACCAGAAGGAGATGAAAAAGGCACTTTTGCTCAATGCGGTAAATCAGGACATCGGTGGGGTTTTGATAGAAGGTCATAGAGGAACTGCCAAGTCCGTAGCCATCAGAGGTCTATCGGAAATACTCCCTGAGATAGAGGTGATAGAGGACTGCAGGTTTTCGTGCGATCCTAAAAATCAGGATGAATGGTGCTGGGAATGCGAAGAGAAGTACACCGACGAATCAGTAGAGGATATCCCGGTAAAAACCAGGCCCGTTAAAGTCATCGATCTACCTCTCAACGCGACTGAAGACCGTGTCGTGGGCACCCTGGATGTCGAGAAGATGATGCAAGAAGGAGTTAAAGCCTTCCTCGAAGGCATCCTCGCCGAGGTCAACAGGGGCATCCTTTACGTTGATGAGATCAACTTGTTGGACGATTTCATAGTTGACGTTCTATTAGATGCTGCCGCCATGGGTAGAGTTACTGTTGAAAGAGAGGATATAAGCGTTACTTATCCTTCTAACTTTATATTGGTGGGAAGCATGAATCCAGAAGAAGGTGCTCTCAGACCACAGCTTTTGGATAGATTGGCTCTCAACATCAAAGTGAAGGGTATCCCCGATTCCAAGGAGAGAAGGAAGATCATAGACAGGAGAGAACAATTCAACGAAGATCCACACGCATTCAGAGAAGAATGGAAGGACGAACTGGAGAAGTTGAAAGATAAGGTGGAAAAAGCTAAAGAACGGATGGGCAAAATAAAGATCCCCGATAGGATGGACGAAGTGATAACCCGGGTCTCCGTGGATTTCGAAGTAGATGGACACAGAGCGGATATAATCATGAGGAGAACCGCTAGGACCAACGCGGCCTTTGAAGGACGTACCGAGGTGAACAGGAACGACATCACTTTAGCTGCGAAGATGGCGCTACCTCACAGGATGAAGAAAGGTCCTTTAGAGGAACAGGAGTTCAGTGTAGAACGGTTAAAAAGACTCGTAAGGCAGTACTCGTGATATGATTTTTAAGATTGAAAAATCCTTTATAATAGGTGCTCTACTTACTTAAATCGATCAACCTTGAGTAGTGTTCAAGAAGAAGTGATCTTAGGAGCGGAATCAAATGGCTGATGAAGAAGATCAAGAAGAGATGGAAAACGATAAGATGGAGGACGACTTAGATTTAGTTCTTGAAGGGAAAAGCGGAAAGGATGAATCGAAGAAGACTCCCTCCATCCCAACAGGGCTAGCGTCACTTGGAGACATGATCGAAGAGAAAGTGATGTCAACGGTGAAACAGAGAGAAGAACGAATGCGGGATTCAATGAAGAAAACGGTAAGAGAAAGGGAGAGAAAGATAAGAGAAAAGATGCAGGAGCGTATCGATAGAGCGAGAGAGAAGTGTGAAGAAGACAAATCTAAACTCATGTCTCAGCTGGAGAAAGAGAGAGATGGAAAAGAAGAGATAAGGAAAGAACTCCAAGAAAAAATAGAAGATCTAAGAGATAAAATAGACACCAAGGCCTCTGAAATAGATGAACTCAAAGAGCAGCACGTTAAGGAAAAGAACCAGCTCAGGGAAAAACATCAGGAAGAGATCAAGGAACTGAACCAAAAGATCGAGGAATTGAAAGATGAGCATACCCAGGAGAAAGAAGAACTCAGAGAAAAACTCAAAGAAGAGAAAGAAGAACTCAGGAACGATTACGAGATGGAGAAAGAAGGATTGAGAGATAAGTACGAGAAAGAGAAAAAAGATATACAAGAAAAGATCGAAGAACTTAGGAACCGATTGGAAGAGAAGGAAAGAGAAGCGGAACAGAAGAGAGACGAATTGAGAAAGAACTATGAAGAGGAAAAAAAAGAACTGAGAGAAAGATTAGAAGAAGAAAAGAACGATCTAGAAGCTAAGCTGGACGAGGAGAAAAAAGAGCTTCGTTATAATCTTGAGAGAGAAAAAGTGGACATAAAGAACCGCCTTCAGGAAGAGATAGAAGACCTACGACAGAGACTAGAAGAAGAAAAAGAAAGAGGAGGAGGAGGACTTCCTGGCATCATGGGTTCTTTTGAAGATATGGAGGCCGGATTCGGTATAGGGGATGGCCTGACCGAGAAGTTGAAGGATAAATTGAGGGAACCGGTTTTCCCATTCCCCGCGATAGTTGGACAGGAAAGGATGAAAAGAGCTCTCTTATTGAACGCTGTAAACCCAAAGATAAACGGCGTACTAGTATGGGGTGAAAAAGGCTGTGGAAAGAGAACCGCGATGATCTCTTTGGCCGAGTTACTATCCGAGATAGAAGATGTTGATTCCGATGAAGATGAAGTCAAAATATGGACAGATCCTGAAAGATATATAAGCGGGACTATCCATTCCAGCAAAACCGATACCACATTGTCGGTGGACAAGATATTGAAAAACGGCGGTATGAACGTAAAAACTCTGAAAAGCTGCGAAAAAACAGGAACTCCTATGATAACCGTTGAAACCCTTTCCTTTTTCGATAAGTACATGCTTTCTTATCTCGATTCCTTCGATCTCCAGGTAAAAGTCGAGATGATCGAGGATATAGACGAGAGGCGGGAGATAATACGAAGGAGGAAAGATTATGACGAAGATCCGGAGGCTTTCTACGAGGAGTATGAGGAGAAATGCCATGATCTCCGCGATAGGATAGTCAGAACAAGACAGATGCTGCCGGCGGTGACCATAGGAGCTAGACAGAGAAACACGGTCTCTAACATATCTGCCCACGCTTCACTTCCTTCTGGAAGTGATATAATGCTGGAGGAGATATCGAGGACCATAACCGCCTACGACGGAAGAGAAGAGGTCACTGATCAGGATATACAAGAAGCAGTCGATATCATGTTCGTGAGTAAGGCAAGAGATTTCCTCCTTGAAAAGATCTGATATCGTTAAAGTTCTAAGGAAAGACTTACATACATCCACTGATGATATTTATTTATAGGAGTCCACTTCCCGTGGGGATAAATCATCATGCCTACCCTTGAAGAGAAGATAAAGAAAAGATTGGATAGAGAATTTGGGTCGAAGATATATCGTAAAGATTTTACTCTAGGTATAAGGGTCCCCTTCACCCATGTTGCCGAACTCAGAGATTCTGACTTAGAGCCTTTGAAAAAGAGTGTGAAAGAGATTGGTGTGGAGAATATAAAAAGGGACACGGTCACCACTCTGCTTGTATCGAATGAGGATAGTATCGAATTCGAAACGGAGATGCTGATCCGAGCCATAGAGAACAACACGGTAGAACCGATACAAAAGGCGGTGGTGAGTACAGGAAAGAGGAAGATCCAGAGGATCGATGAGAAGATCAGAGAGCTACTGAACGAGAGCAGTATGAGGGCTTCATCCATCACGAGTGGAGGAGGTAGTGGGGGCGCAAAAGTCGAAGAGAGCTATAAATTAGGAGGAAGAGGCAGAGTCGTAGGTTACACAAAAGCCAGAGACGACGTCAGTTTTGGAGATGTTGCAGTGGTTCCAACCCTGAGGACTGCGGTGAGCAAAGGAAGTTTCCAAGAGCACGCTCTGGGAGGAAACAGGATAAGAGTCAAGAGAGAGCATCTGAGAGAAAATATATATCGGACCCGGACCAAACTGTACCATCTGTTAGTTGTCGATACGAGCTACCTTCCTGATGAAACTAGAAAGATCAGAACATTGGAAGAGATAGCCAAAACGGTGCTTACAGTATCCTACGAAAAGCGTTCTTATGTAGGGATGATCTCTTCATCGGGAAACGAGGCAAAACTTGAACTCCCCTTCACCACGGAAGTCGATAGAGGTGATGAAGTCCTCAACAGATTGAAGTACGGCGGTCTTTCTCCTTTAGCCTCGGCACTCAGGATGGGACTGATATTATTGGAAAGGGCTAGAGGAAGTCGTACCGATGTTATACTCACCATGATGGTGATAACAAGGGGTAAAGCCAACGTTCCTTTGTATCCCGGTGGTTATGTCCGGAGAGAATTGATGGATCTGTGTAAGATGATAAGTCAATCTATGATAAACACCATCATAGTCAACGTGGGTGCCGAGAGGTCCAATACATTATTGAAGGAGATGGCTTACAGGACCCAAGCAAGATATTATGAACCTCCGCTGCTCGGCGAGAAGATAGAAGATGCTAGAGATATACTCGATTCCATAAGAGGTAAAGGTGAAAAAGAAGTGGTAGAAGCGGGAAAGAAATTTTTGAAGGACTTAGAAAATTAGAAAACCTGTAATAAGGAGAGTATAAGGAGCACGATAAATCCTATTATGATTATCAGGGAGCCCAACCTTGCGATGACGGCACCGTTGATACGTTTTTCGTCTGTAATCTCTAAATCGTCCGTGTCTTCTTGTTCTAAAACTCCTTCGACTTTTGTATCGGCAGCAGGGTTTTCTTCAGTTTCGGATTTTTGTCTAGTATCTCTTCCTTTTTTTACTTCTTTGATCCTGTCAGCTAGAGCTTTCTTTTCCGCCTTTAAATTTTCCATCTTTTTGTCTATGAATTTTTCGATCTTTTCGTCACCTTCATTTTCTTTTGCCAGTTGTCTGAGATCCTTTATGTCCTTGTTGATGTGTTTTACTCTGTCTTTTAGATCTGAAATATATGCATTTTGGAGCTCTACTTCTTTTTGTTCGAACTCTTGCTCCAGCTTTGGTATCCTTATCTTTTTTATCCTTTCCCCCTCTTCTAATTTCCTTTTACTAGAGTGTTGACTTTTATCATCTAGATCTGGTTGAGGATTGGAAGCTTCTTTGACGTAAGTATTTCCTCTGTCTGGCATTTTGTAATCCACTCTTTTTTTTATACTTTCTAAGTCTATGAGAGGAGAATCCTCTAATCTACTATATAAACTTTGGACTTTATTAAGATTTTCCTCAACTATCTTTGCCTTTCTTTTAAGGCTGACTATGGATTCGGCAAAATTTTTTCTGCTTCCTTCACCTCTCATCCTCTTTTTTGCCATCTCTTCTATTTCATGGTTAAAGATATCCTTTTTTTGCTGAAGCTCGTTCCTCTTCGAGCTCAACAACTGCGCTATATCTTTTGCCTCTTCAAAGGTTTTCTTCAATTCTAGACTGGACCTGCTCACCAATTTTTTTACTTCTCCGGGACTCATGGTTTCCGAAGAGTATGTAGCCAAGTCGGGATTTATACGCTGCTGTGTTTCTAGTCTTCTGATCACATCTTCAGCCTCTGTCAACCAAACCGGTCTGTAGATGAATCCGTCCTTATCTTTGAGAATATTTTCGCAGGATATGTCTAATTCTACTCCGTCACAATCTACCAGGTAACTTACGACCTCGTGGTTTTCATCCCTTTTTGCATCTACCACCCTACCTAGTTTCTCTCCTGTCTCCTGAAGATAGACAGGTTTTCCGGTATGTTTTTCACCGGGCCAAAAGATCTGTTTAAAGGATCTTGCAATCTCGCTCATCTTTTTCCTTCCAGATTTTCATGGGTCAAACTGGTCCTAGTTATAAAAATTAAGAAAGCAGGCGATATAAAGGTTTTTTGAGATTATATAATGCAAATTATTATTTAGATGATTCATATTTTGTTGTTGGAAATCTATTTATACTGCTACCACGCATTATTTTGTTGAGGTACTAATGATGGCGCTTTCAGTTAGCAAAAAATATGGGGTAGTTCTTATAATGTTCGTCTCCTTTTTATTGACCATGGTGAGTGTAACCAGTGCATTCCAATTTGTTGAAGATGAGCGGGATCCGGTTTTTGAGGAGATAGATGATAAGAGTCCACGAGAAGAGATGGGTCCAGAAAGGATAGAAAGAAGTAGAGATAGGATCACAAGGGATGAAAAAGGGGAAGCCAGTTGGTCCACGAATGGTGGTGAACGTGGAGGATCCCCTACAGGATACGGGGGTACTATCGAGCAGGATGTAGATCCTATCGGTGCGCAAGAAGATCCGACGAGAAATCCAACGGAGATAACGGATTGGCATGAGCTAGACGAGGTGAGAGACGATTTAGATGGTGATTATATACTGATGAACGATCTGGACGAGGATACTGCCGGCTATGACGATCATGCGAGTGAAACAGCTAATGATGGCGAAGGTTGGGAACCATTAGGTAACTGGGATGAAGTTGGTTTCACAGGGACTTTCGATGGTCAGGGGTACACGATCAGTGATTACTATATCGATCGGGATGGGTACGATGTTGCATTATTCGGATCATTGGGACACCCTGATGCCCATGAAGGCTATATTTCAAATCTGGGTGTTGTTAATGTATCTATAACTGGCGATGGATGGGGTGCGGGAGGACTAGCAGGATATAATTCGGGTACGATAGAGAATTGTTATGCTATGGGCACTGTAAGTGGAGATACACGTGTAGGTGGACTTGTTGGAAAAAATCGAGAGGGTACTGGTGAAATAATCAATTCCTATGCTGTAGTGGTTGTTAGTGGTGGCTCTTATGTAGGCGGTCTAGCGGGTAGATATGGAGAAATATCCGACAGCTTTTGGGATGCTGATGTAGAACCAACTGATAATGAGATCGGTACAGGTTTACCAACGGAAGATATGCAGGATTTCGAAACCTTCGATGATGCCGGATGGGACATAGCCAGGGTCCAGGATTGGGATGAACACACTTGGTTCATAGATGACGGAGAAGATTACCCTAGATTGTCTAGTCAAATATATGATCTTGAATTTACACTTACCATAAATGTTGTTGGAGAAGGGACTACTGATCCGGCCCCTGATACGTATACGTATAACTGGATGCAAGAGATAACCATCACGGCGATACCTGACTCGGGCTACACCTTCAACAACTGGCTTGGCGATTACCCGGACTCGCTAGACAACGAGGACAAGTACAATGGAGAGATCAACATCATCATGGACTCGAACAAAGAAGTTACCGCATACTTCATCGAAGAAGGGAGAAGTAGGCGGGTGGTCGAAAGCCAAAGAGGATGGGAGAATGAGACGGAAGAGCACGACGGTACGGTGGTGGAGAACGGTGAATTGAGTTTAGATACTGAAGAAGTTACAGATATAGATGTAGGGACAACAGAAGAGGGGCATACGGATGATTTTCATCACGTTACCTTCGAAGCACTACAGGACTTTAGCGGAACTTTTAGACTGAGACCCATGAATCAAGATGTCGGTTTTGAACATGACGGTGAAGTCAGGCTCTATGATTGGGACGGGAGTAACGAAGAATTGATAGAATCCGT